>CANRLE010000050.1 GCA_947631385.1 uncultured Clostridia bacterium
TTTTAAAAAGTTTTTTCAAGCTCTTTATTTTTAAAAAATTTACTTTTTCGGTACTAGATTCTAACTTTTCAGCTAGTATTATCTTATACCGCTTCGGTTTATTCTCTAAAGGATTTTATTGTTTACTTTTCAATGTACTTTTTTGTTCCTTTGTTGCGGAACGTTTTGCATTATACTATACCTTTTTTTATTTGTCAATACTTTTTCGACATTTTTTAAAAAATATTTTTTGCTATATAATGAGCAAAATAAAAAACTAGTAAATCATTGTTTATATCTTATTCCTTGAGCTTGACTTTTATTACTAATTCTTAAGTTTATTTTTAATTTTTTGTCTGTTGCAAGGTACTTATTTATAATATCATGTTTGTTTTTCAAAGTCAATAGATTTTTATAAACTTTTTATGGAAATTTTATACTTTTTCTATTTACTTATTATGATATTTACAATGCTTTTTTATAATATCATTTTTAACTGTTTATGTCAATAGTTTTTTATCAAATTTCTACTAAAATTAAATCATCTCCTATGCATTTTATATTTTGCCATGGTATGACTATTTCGTTACTTTGTGCAAATATGTTTAATACCTTATTACTTCCTGGCACAATTATGGATGTTATCTTACCTGTTTCTAAATCTGCACAAACATCTTGTACATACCCTAACCTTTTTCCATCATTAATATTAACCACTTCTTTATGTTTAAAATCCAATCCTCTATCTTGCATAAAGATATCTCCTTCTTCTTTTTTACTATATAATATATTCCTCCCATTTTTAAATAGTAACATTTTTTATAATTTATGATACTTTTGATTCTATTAATTTCAATTCATTTTTTGTTTTTTCTATATTAACATTTGATTTTAAACAAACTACTGGCCTAATACCAAATTGAGCATGTCCTCCATATTGTGAACCCATCGCTCCATTTTGTTTTGCTATAAACATTAGAGCTTCTCGATATAATCCACCTGGAGAAGCTATCCACATTCCAGCTGCCTTTGTAGTTTCATTAATAACATATACATTGTTGTTTATATCAATTCCTTTAATCTCATCATCTGCATATTCACCAGTTGTGCCTAATCGTAACTTATATCCATATTCTGTATCAATAGTATATTCAATTGGTATATTATGAATTTGATTGTATGAATCACAAATCATTTCTATAGTAGGACCTCCAATTGCATATTCTGCCTTATCTCCTTTAAAATTACTCCATATGTTAGTATCTAATAGATAACTTACTATCTTCATGTCATTATACTCTTGATTTGCATAAACCCATTTATGATATTTCGCCAATGTTGGTGTTAATAGTGCATTACTTACAACATCTTTTGCTCCTATATATCCTATACCAACAAAGTCAATTCCCTCTAGTCCATCTCCCAATACAAGTTTAAAATCTGTACTACCTGTTGTAACACCTTTTCCACCTTTACCTATTGGAGCATATTTAGATGGGATATAATCAGCAGAAATTAAATATATTTGATCTTTATTTTCTTCATCCTTTCCTATATGAGATATTTTCCATTCCATTTCCTGATTATTTATACATTCATATCCTGTTACCGTTTTTCCAACATAATCATTAAAATTTTTAGCAATATCAGTTGGTGTAATGATTTCTGAGTCATGTTCATTTGAATTTGCATTGTCTAAATACTTTTCATATTCTATCAATTGATTTGTTTCGTTTTTTGCAGCCTGTTCTGTGCGCTGTTTTGCTCTATTGGCCTGTGACAATATGCCATTTTCTCCTACTAGTGTTGCTATACTTACTGCTGCAAGTATTAATAACACTATGATTGTGATAACTAATGCTATCAATGTTATTCCTTTGTTTTTTTCCATTCTTTCATTCCTCCAACTTCTTTTGTTATTATGTAATGTTTATTATACATATTTGCTATATTTATATCACATTTAATTTAATTTTTGCAATAGTTTTTGACAAAAAAATAAGGAAATTGGAACCGTCCCAAAATCCTTATTTAGTTTCCTATTGGTGCATAGTTATCAGTCACAACTTTTTTATCAGAGCTAAAATCTTTTATTTCATTTTCTAGCAAATCTTGATATTGTTCTTGCTTTGTCATATCAATATTACTCTTTCCTTTTATTCCTATTAATATTACGTTCTGTATTTCTTCTTCAGATTCTCTGTTAGAAACTTTAAATACTTTCACATCATCAAATACTGCCTTATAAGTTACATATTCATAGTTTATAAAGTCTGCATCTTTTCCTTTCAAAGAAGATATAATATTTGTAATTACTATTCCATTTTCATTTAATCTTTGTTTAGTATTTTGCATTGCTTCATAAGTAGTTAGTTCAAAAGGGGCATTTAATCCCTTAAAAGCATCTATTAATATACAATCATATTTATTAGTAGAATTATTTAAAAAGCTTCTACCATCTTGATGATAAATTTTGAGTCTTGGATTTTTTATATCCAAATTAAAATGTTCTACAGCAAGTTCTGTCATTTTAGAATCAATTTCTGAGACATCAATTGTCTTGTCTTTATATTTATCTATATAATGTGTAGGATATGTATATGCTGCTCCACCAATTAGAAGTGTTGATTTTGCATTTTTTTGAAAGTATTCAAATAAATCATAATAATATAAATATTTTGAACCCATTTCGCCTGTTTCTTGATCAATATAAGATTCTACTCCTGTATCTACTTGCAAAGTTTTATATGATATTTTATTGCCTGCTAATGATTTTACCCATATTCGACTGTATTCAGAATCTACATCTGCAATAATATCTTTATTATTACGATAAAAATATATTTCTCCTAATATATTTAACATTATTATACTTATTATTAATAATGTAATCATTAATATATATTTTTTGTTTTTATTTTCATATAGAATTATAGACAATATTATTAATACAATACAAATTCCTAGAATAATTGTTCTTGTTCCAAATGTTGGTATTAATAAAAATCCAGCTGTAAATGTACCAAATATGCTACCTATTGTAGATATAGATGAAATTTTTCCAGATAACTTTCCTATATTTTCAGGTTCTTTATCTTTTAATTTTACAGCATAAGGAGATACTGTTGCTAATACAAAGCTTGGTATTCCAAATACAGTTGCTGAACTTATTAATGCTACTACTACCATGTTTTGTGTTATACTTGATAAACTTTTTACTAACCCTGTTTCTAATAGTGGAATAAAACTTGTAAAAATTGCTCCTATCAAGATTAAACTTGATAGTCTATTTCTGTGTGGATCTTTGTCTGCAAGTTTTCCTCCTATCCAATATCCAATACTCATACTAATAAGCATAACTCCTATAATTGTTGTCCAAATTAAATTTGAACTTCCTACATATGGCGATAATACTCTGGCAGCCACTAATTCAATAGCCATGCCTAAAGCTCCACACAAAAATACCGTTATCTCTATATCATATTTTCTCATAATACCTCCTGTTAGATATCTCTTAGCTGTATATGAACATCTTTTAATTGTTGCTCTGTTACAACTGATGGTGCTCTCATTAATAGGTCTCTTGCTCTTTTATTTTTTGGAAATGCAATAATTTCTCTTATATTTTGTGAATTTGCAATTAGCATAATCATTCTATCAACTCCAGGTGCTGCACCTGCATGTGGTGGTGTACCATACTGGAATGCATTGTATAAAGCTCCAAAACGATTTTTTACATCATCTTCTGAATATCCTGCTATTTCAAAAGCTTTTACCATGATTTCTGGACTATGATTTCTAACTGCACCAGAAGCCATCTCATATCCATTACATACTAAATCATATTGATATGCTAATACGTCTAATGGATTTTTGTTTTGCAATGCTTCTAGTCCACCTTGTGGCATAGAAAATGGATTATGGCTAAAATCAATCGTTCCTTCATCTGATAGTTCATACATTGGGAAGTCTACAATAAAGCAAAATCTGTAAGTATCTTTTTCTAATAAATCTAATCGTTTTCCTAACTCAATCCTTACTAATCCAGCAATTTTTTGTGCTTTTTCAAATTCGTCTGCTATAAAGAATATTGCTGAATTTTTTTCCACTCCATATTCTTTTTCTAACTTTTGTTTAATGTCGTCTGTTATAAATTTGGCAATTCCTCCTGTCACTTCTCCTGTTTCTTCACATTTTACCCATGCTAGTCCTTTTGCTCCAACTTCATCTTGACAAGCAAATTCGCCCATTTTGTCAAAGAATTTTCTGCCTTGTGTTGCACCATTAGGTACTACAATTGCTTTTATAGTTTTTCCTTTAAATGCATTAAAATCTGAATTTTCAAAAACTGTTGTAACATCTTGAATAATTAAAGGATTTCTTAAATCTGGTTTATCAATTCCGTATTTTTCCATAGCTTCACGGTATGGAATTCTAATGAATGGTCCTTCATCTACTTTCCAATTTGTAAACTTTTTAAAAGTATAAGGTACTACTTCCTCCATTACCTTAAATACATCCTCTTGGGTTGCAAAACTCATTTCAAAATCTAATTGATAGAATTCTCCTGGTGCTCTGTCTGCTCTTGGGTCTTCATCTCTAAAACATGGAGCTATTTGATAGTATTTATTAAAACCAGAAACCATTAATAATTGCTTAAATTGTTGTGGTGCCTGTGGTAAAGCATAAAATTCTCCTGGATTTAATCTACTTGGCACTAAGTAATCTCTTGCTCCTTCTGGAGAAGAATTAGCTAAAATTGGGGTTTGAATTTCTGTAAATCCCATTTCATCCATTTTATCTCTTAGAGTTTTTAATATTTTTGAACGAAGTAATATGTTTTTGTGTAAATTTTCATTTCTTAAATCTAAAAATCTATATTCTAATCTTAAATCTTCTCTTACTTCTTGGTCTGTATTAATTTCAAAAGGTAATACATTCTTACATTTTCCTAAAATTTCTATTTTATTTGCTACTACTTCTATTTCACCTGTAGCAATTTTTGTGTTTTTACTGCTTCTTTCCACAACTTTTCCGCGAAATGTGAATACAGCTTTCTGTGTTCATTTGTTTTGCTTGTTCTTGTAATTCTTCATCATTAATTACAATTTGAGTAATTCCAAATTCATCTCTTAAATCTATAAAAATCATTCCACCTAGATTTCTAATTTTTTGTATCCACCCACTAAGTTCTACTGTTTCTCCTACATTTTCTTTTTTTAATTCTCCACATGTTTTTGTTCTATACATATTTTGCCTCCTAAATAAAATAATTAATGTGCTATTATAATAGCACATTATATTATTTTTTTCAATTATTTTTTTATTCTTCAGTATCATCATCAGTTGAATTTGTCTCTACGTCTTCTGTTTGATTACTTGAACCTGCATTATTTCCATTTGCTGTTGTTCCATTCTCATCTAACCAATCCTCTGCATCTATTCTTTGATCATTTGCTACAATATAATAATGATTTTCTCCTCCACTAATTGTCATATAAATATCATCTGCTACAATAGCAAATAATTCCCTTCCAGATGAATTAACTAAAGTATATTTATCGTCCTTACAAGCTACTAATACATTATAATTTGGAATTACTAGTAAGTTTAAAGCATTTCTATTATTAGAAGCTACATAACCTAAACTGTCATATTTATAATCTACTATTTGGTTTCCATTTTTATCATATAAGCCCCAATAATCATCCTTTTTAACAGGTATTAAACTATCTGCTAATATATAACGATTTTTTATATTATTTTGTGAAAATTTTGAAATGTCAATTCCTATTTCATCATTTTCAATATAAATTACTATATTACCCTTTACATCAACTACACCAAATTTATTGTCTTTTTTTACAGCATACAATCCAGCATCACTATCCATTAATTCAATGCTGTCATACATAATTTGTACTTTTGTTTCTCCCTTTTTAGACAATATACCCATTTGCTTATTATTTTCTACTAAAAAGTCACCTGTATTTGGAAGATATGTAATGTTATCATATTTAGCTTCAAGAATAGTAGTTCCATCTAATCCAATAACACCATATTGATTTTTACCTTTTACAATTAATTCACTATCAAGAATTGCTCTTTGATTTACAAATTTATTACTCAATTCAGTGTATTGATAATCCAAAATTTGAGTTGCATAACTTTTATACAAATATGGTAGAGTCCAAATTGCTATTCTGTTTTTTTCTTGATTGTATTGAAAACTTACATTAAATGCTTCTTCCATTCCTTGAGTTGAAATACATAGTACTCCTCCAATACCCCTCACTGGTTGTTTCATGTAAGAATACACATAATCAGCATTATTTTCTGTTAAATCCAATCTATATATCTTTTCTTCGCCTAATTCAAAATTTACAACTTCATTTTCATTTATAATATAACATTTATTTTGATCTTCTGAACGATTGCTATATTCTCCATTATAACTTTCATAACCAAAATAAGAAGCAACCTCTTTAATTGGTACATATATAGTTCCATTGTCTTCAAAAATCAAAATATTTTTTAATCTTTCATTTGAAACACCATCTAAAGTTAATCGTAATTGACTATTTTGCAGATACATCAAATATGCAACAATTGCTATAATAATTATTACTACAAGAATAATAGCACCTAAAATAATTCTAGTTGTTCTCTTTTTTTTCTTTTCTTCCCTATTTTTAAAGCTTTCTTCAATTAAGTTCATTTGTATACCCCCTATCATTTGATATATCCATATTTTCGATAAAATTCTTCTCGGAAATTTCCCAAATTATCATTCTCTATTTCTATTTTAACTCTTTCCATTAAATTAGTCAAGAACCTTAGATTATGTATAGATAATAATCTTACTCCTAATATTTCATTAGCCTTTATTAAATGTCTAATATATGCTCTTGTATAATTTTTACATGTATAACAATCACATTCATCATCTAATGGTGTCCAATCTCTTTCATATGTTGCATTTCTAACTACTACCTTTCCATGAGAAGTCATTGCAGTTCCATTTCTTGCAATTCTAGTTGGTAAAACGCAATCACACATATCAATCCCTGCCATAGCAGCTTCAATCAAATAATCAGGTGTTCCAACTCCCATTAAATATCTTGGCTTATTTTTTGGCATTAGTGGTGCAGTATAATTTAAAATATCTAAAAATTCTTCTTTTGGTTCTCCTACACTTATACCACCTATAGCATACCCTGGTAAATCTAATGCAATTAAATCATTTACACTTTTCTCTCTTAAGTCTTTATAAAATCCACCTTGAATAATTCCAAATAAAGCTTGTTTCTCTATTGTTGTATGTGCTTCCTTACATCTAATAGCCCACCTTGTTGTTCTTTCCATTGATTTCTTCGTATATTCATAACTTGCTCCATGTTCTACACATTCATCAAATGACATTATAATATCTGCACCTAAATCTTCTTCTATTTCCATTACAGATTCTGGTGAAAAGAAGTGTTTACTTCCATCTAAATGAGATTTAAATTCCACTCCTTCTTCTTTAATTGTTCTTAATTCTCCTAAACTAAAAACTTGAAAGCCTCCACTATCTGTCAAAATAGGTCTGTCCCATTTCATGAATTTGTGCAAGCCTCCCGCTTCTCTTACAATTTTACTTCCTGGTCTTAAATATAAATGATATGTATTAGATAAAATAATTTCTGCTTTTACTTCTTCCTTTAATTCCTCTGGTGTCATTGATTTTACAGTTGCTTGAGTTCCTACTGGCATAAATACTGGTGTTTGTATGTCTCCATGTGGTGTATGAATAACGCC
>CANRLE010000051.1 GCA_947631385.1 uncultured Clostridia bacterium
TACATAGCTGTTCCATCAACTGGATCACATACCCATACAAAATTACTTTTACCAAATTGTTCTTCTTCGCCATCTACGCTATGTTCAGAATATTTCTCTTTTACTCTTTTAATTAAATATGAATTAATTTCTGTATCAGCAATAGTTACAATTGTTTTATCTCCCTTATAACTAGCACCATTATTTTGATTAAAGTATTTCAACATTATTTTGCCTGATTGATATGCAATATCTTTTGCAAATTCTAAATATTCTTCCATTTCTAATCTTCACTCCTTAATTTTGCTACTAATATTTCTGCATTTTTATAAGTTATTGAATTTTCTCCATATCTGTTTTTAATGTCTTCTAATCTTTTTGTATAACCGACATCATTACCATATTTATCAATTTGCATATCGGCTTTATTCAATATTTCTAAAAATAATGATGAGTATTGGGCATTTATATCTCCATGATAATAAATTTCTTTCCAGTATTTATATTTATTTCTTTTTAGTATTTCTCCACCAATATGTTCATGGTTGGAATTATTTCCATACTCATAGCCAATATCATGATTAAATCCTAATACAAATAAATCTTGTAATTCTTTATCATCTAAATTATATTTTTTTCCTATTTCAATCATCTTTTTAGCAACAGCTATTGAGTGCTTTAATCTATATTCATCCATATTTTTCTCCAAACATTTTATTTAATTATTTTACACTTAGTTTTCTCTAAACTTTTTTCTGTTCCATTTTCAGATATTAAATTAATGTAAATTGTATTTCAAAATACAGGTTAGACATTTAACTCCTAACCTGTATATCTTAATAAAATTCTTATTTTGTAATCCACTTAACTAAATCTAAATTAGCTGGTTCTAGCAACATTTCATGCCTTGGCATAACTCTAAAAGTATAACCATAATTTCCACCAGTTGTTAATTCAATTTTTGCTGTAAAATAGTATCTTCTTCTTTCTTCATCTTGATCTTGCAATTTCATTGGTATTATACTAACATTTTCAACAACACCATCTTCTAAAATTTTGCCATAATAAGTTTCAACTGTAACATTTTCCACATCTATATTTGGTAATTCTACTTCACATGATACTTCTATATTGTTTCCAGCATCAATTGTAATATTATCTAAATTATCAACTTGTATAATTTTAACATCTTTCCAATTCATATATAAATCTTTTTTCCATGAATTATATGCTGCTACATTGTCGATATCATTATAATATTTTTTAGTTAAGTTGCATAATGGAATATATAACTTATTTGTGTAATCAACTAACATTCTTGATGTGCTATATTTTCCACCTGTTGTTATGATTGAATTTTTCATTAATTCTAACCATCTAGTAGACAATCCATTTTTATCCTTGCGATAATAACTTGGTATAATTTTTTCTTCCAAAGTTCTATACATACTTTGGCTATCGGCCATATCTTGTGCCTCATAAGAATCATATTCAGCATTTGAGCCAATTGTCCATCCATTATTTTGTGTATATCCTTCTGCCCACCATCCATCTAAAACACTAAAGTTGATAACACCATTTACAGATGCTTTTTGTCCACTAGTACCAGAAGCTTCCATAGGTCTTCTTGGATTATTTAGCCACACATCAACTCCACTGATTAAATATCTTGACATAGCAATATTATAATTTTCTAATATAAATATTTTTCCTTTGAATTGTGGCATCATTGATACTTCGTGAATATATTTTATTAAATCTTGTCCTTCTTTATCAGCTGGATGTGCTTTTCCTGCAAATATAATTTGAACAGGTTTTTCACTATTATTTAATATTTGCGTGATTCTTTCTAAATCTTTAAATATTAATGTAGCTCTTTTATATGTCGCAAATCTTCTAGCAAATCCTATTGTTAATGCCTCTGGATTTAATTTAGAAACAATCTCATTTATTTCTTCATAACTATATCCAGAACGTCTTAACCTTTCTGTTGTATTGTCTTTTACTAATTTTAATAATTTTACTTTTCTTTCTACATGTACATTCCATAATTTATCATTTGGAATGTTTCTAACTTTTTCCCATATGTAATCTTGGTGTATGTTATCTTGCCAGTAAGGAATCAAGTATTTGTTATATAGTTCTTTCATTTTTGGTGCTAACCATGAGCAAGTATGTATTCCATTTGTTACATACTCTATTGGAGATTCATTTGCTGCTATATTTGGCCATACTTCACCAAATAGTTCTCTTGAAACTGCTCCATGTAATTTACTAACTCCATTTTTCTTTCCTGCGATTTTTAAAGCTAAAATTCCCATATTAAAACCTGCATCTAAATCTTTTCCCGGTTTCATTCCTAACCTTAAAAATTCTTCTCTAGATAATCCTAATCTTGGCCAAAAGTCTTTAAAATATTTTTCTACTAAGTCAAGTGGAAATATGTCATTTCCTGCTGGTACTGGTGTATGCGTTGTAAATACTGTTTTTGAACTTGCTATATCTCTTGCTACTTCAAAAGATACTTGCTTTTCCTTAATAATATCTTTAATAATTTCCAAATTTAAGAAAGCAGAATGTCCTTCATTCATATGATATACAGTTGGATTTAGTTTAAGATATTTTGTTAGTAAATTTACACCTGCCATACCCAAAACTATTTCCTGACGAATTCTCATTTCTTGGTCTCCACCATATAATTTTAAAGTAACATCTCTATCTTCTTCATTATTTTTTTCTATATCTGAGTCTAGCAAATATAATTTTACTCTTCCAACACTAATTTCCCAAACTTTTAGATATAATCTTCTTTTAGGAAATTTAACATAAATTGTTAAATCTTCTCCATTTTCATCTTTTACTGGATAAATTGGCATGTCAAATAAATCTATATTTTTATATTCTGTTTCTTGTTGTCCATATCCGTTTATCTTTTGATTAAAATAACCGTTTTTATATAATAATCCTACTGCTACTAAAGGAATACCTAAGTCACTAGCTGATTTTAAATGATCTCCAGATAATATTCCAAGTCCTCCTGAATAGATTGGTATTGTCTCATCTATACCATATTCTGCTGAAAAATATGCAATTAAATCATTTTTGTTATCTGGATATTTATTCGCAAACCACGTATTTTTGCTATTCATATAATTTTCAAAGTTTTCTACTACTTTATCATATTCTTTCAAAAAGCTTATATCTTTTGAAGCTTTTTCTAGTCTTTCTTGTGGCACATGCCTTAAAAACTTTACTGGATTTTTACTAGATGTTTCCCACAAATCCATGTCTATTTGTTGAAATAATCTTAAAAATTCAGTGTTCCAAGACCACCATAAATTGTTTGATATTGTTGCCAATTTTTCTATTCTTTTTGGCAATTGTGGATTTACCGTGATTCTATTAAATATATACATTTTGTTTATTCCTCCTTTGTATTTTTCAATTGCTTTTTCTTCATGTTTTTTTATATCTATATTATCCATTAAAACTGTATTTTTGTCAAATGTTTTTGGATACATTTATAAAATTTTCTTTTATTAATTTACAACTATTATTTAATTTTTCTTGTTCATAATCATTTAGTTCCAATTCTAATATCTCTCTTACCCCATGTCTATTAATAATAGCTGGTACACCAATGTAAATATCATTTTGTCCATATTGATTTTCTAAATATGTAGAAACCGTTAAAATAGAATTTTCATCGTCTATGATGGCTCTTACTAATCTATTTAATGCCATTCCAATTCCATAATAAGTCGCTTTCTTTTTTTCAATAATTTCATAAGCAGCATTGACTACGCCCTCATGTATCTTCTTTAAGTCTTCCATTGGATGATTATTGTCCTTCATAATATCTTTTATTTTTTTGCAACCAACATATGCATGATCCCATGGAACAAATGATGAGTCTCCATGTTCTCCCATTATATATGCATGCACATTTTTGCTTGATATTTTTAAATAATCTGCCATTAAGTATCGAAGTCGCGCCGTATCTAATACAGTACCTGAACCAATTACTTTATTTTTTGGTAAACCAGAAACTTTCCAAACAACATAGGCCATTAAATCTACAGGATTACTTGCTACAATAATAACTCCTTTAAATCCATTCTGCATAATTGATTCGGTAACTTGTTTCATTATTTTTGCATTTACTTCAGCCAATTCCAACCTAGTTTGACCAGGCTTTTGTGCAATTCCTGCTGTTATTACAACAACTTCTGCATCTGCACAATCTTCATAGCCTCCAGATTTAATTATCATTTTTTGAGGAGCATAAGGAAGACCATGTGATAAATCCATTTCTTCCCCTATTGTTTTGTCTTTATCAATATCAACTAAAATGAGCTCACTTATTCCTCCTCTGTTTAACATAGAATACGCCATGCTCATTCCAACAAATCCTGTTCCTACTAAAACTATTTTTCCTTTTTTCACTTTTCTTATGTCCTTCTTTCTTTATTATTTTAAATCATCCTAAATTTTATCATTCGTTCTGTTTATTGTCAATTTCTTTTCCATAGAAATAATCTGTTATTCCATTGTATATTCCCCATGCTAATCTATTTTGATATTCATCATCAAGTAGTTGTTTTTCTTCTTCCGCATTAGATAAAAATCCACATTCAACAATAGAAATTGGTATTTCTACATGTTTCATAATATAGGCTGTATCTAATTTCATTGCGACTCTTTTATTGTCTTTTTGAATTGCATCATTTAAATTCTCCTGAATTTGTTTAGCTAATTTGTTACTTTCTTCATTTCCATTTTGATAAAAACATTGCCATCCCCAGTATTGTTGTTGCGGAATTTTATTTAAATGAATACTTACAAAAATATCTGCACTTGACTCATTTCCTATCTTTACTCTATTACGAATATCTGAAACCTTTTTTTGCCTTAAAGTTTTACTGTCTAAATCATAAATAGCATTTTCATCAGAACGAGTTAAAATAACAGTACTTCCGCTTGTCTCTAATAAATTTTGTAATTTTAGTGCAATTTTCAAATTTGTTTCTGCTTCTGTCACTCCATCACTACTTTCTGCACCGTTCATCTGGAGTACCATGACCTGCATCTACTACAATAGTTTTACCAGATACTGGCGTTGCAGTTGTTTCTATTGTATCATTTTCTTCTTTTGATGTTTTTAATGTAAATGAAATCAAGCCAATTAACATACACATAGCTATTATTTGTATCCTTTTTTTCTGTATTATAAACATAAAAAAACCCCTAACATAAATATTTATTAATATTTATATTAGGTGGTTTTTTATTTATTCCTTTTTGATATATTTTTATTTTAATTGGTTCATAACTTCCTCAGCAAAATTTTCTTCTTTTTTCTCTATTCCTTCACCTTTTTCAAATCTTGCAAATTCTACTACTTCCGCATCTTTTTCTTGTAATAATTGACTTACTTTTTTGCTTGGATCTTTAACAAATACTTGATCTACTAAGCAAACTTCTTCATAGAATTTTCCAATTCTTCCTTGTACAATTTTTTCAGCTATTGCTTCTGGTTTTCCTTCATTCATTGTCTGTGCTTTTAATATTTCCATTTCTTTAGCTACTCTTTCTGCTGGTACTTCTTCTTTTCTAACATATTCTGGTCTTGCAGCAGCTATTTGCATACATATATCTTTAGCTACTTCATTATTTCCTTTTTTCATATTTACTAAAACAGCTATTTTTCCATCTCCATGGATATATTTTTCAATTAATCCATCTGTTTCAAATCTTGCAAATCTTCTTATATTCATGTTTTCACCAATTGTAGCTATTTTTTCTACTAATACTTCTTGTACTGTTTTTCCTTCTTCCCATAATGCTTTTTGAGCTAATAATTCTTCTACATCTTTTGGATTTTTTTCAACTATTTGTTTTGCAACATTCATAACAAATGTTTTGAATTCTTCATTTTTAGCAACAAAGTCTGTCTCTGAATTAATTTCTACAACAGCTCCAACTTTTCCATCTTCTGAAATATAGGCTTCAACTAATCCTTCTGCTGCAATTCTTCCAGACTTTTTAGCTGCTTTTGCTATTCCTCTTTCACGTAATAGCTCAATTGCTTTTTCCATGTCTCCATCTGTCTCTGTTAAAACTTTTTTGCAGTCCATCATTCCTGCTCCTGTCTTTTCTCTTAGCTCTTTTACTAAACTTGCTGTAACCATTTTTTATTCCTCCTTTATATTAAAAGAAGTAGAGCAGAAAAGCTCTACTCTTCTTTTTAACTATTATTCTGCTTCAGTTTCTTCAGCAGCTTCTACTACTTCTTCCATACTAGTAGGTTCTTCTTCTACTTGTTCTGATACTATCTCTGGTTCAAAACTTTCTCCCTGTTTACCTTCAATTACTGCATTTGCCATAACATCTGCAATTAATTTTACTGCTCTTATTGCATCATCATTTCCTGGTATTGGATAATCTAATTCTTCTGGATTACAGTTTGTATCAACTAAACCTACAACTGGAATTCCTAATTTTTTTGCTTCTAAAATAGCAATTCTTTCTTTTTTAGGATCTACTAAGAATATAACTCCTGGTAATTTTTCCATTTCTTTAATTCCACCAAGATTCTTTTCTAGTTTTTCCATTTCTTTCTTTAATAGAATAACTTCTTTTTTTGGTAATACATCAAATGTTCCATCTTCTTGCATTGTTTCTAAATCTTTTAATCTTTGTACTCTTGCACGAATGGTTTCAAAGTTTGTCAACATTCCTCCTAACCATCTTTGATCAACATAGTACATTCCACATTTTAATGCTGCTTCTTTCATACATTCTTGTGCTTGTTTTTTAGTTCCCACAAATAGAACTGTTTTTCCATCTTCTGCTTGCTCTTTAATAAAAGCATAAGCTTCATCTAATTTTTTAGATGTTTTTTGTAAATCGATGATGTGAATTCCGTTTCTAGCTTGGAATATGTATTCAGCCATTTTTGGATCCCATCTTCTTGTTTGATGTCCAAAGTGAACACCTGCTTCTAGTAATTGTTTCATTGCAACTACTGCCATTTTTAATTCCTCCCTTTTTGTTATTTCTTCCACAAAGTTTCATCATTTTTTAGGACCCACTTGTGTAGGCACTTCCTTCAAAACTATCTCTGTGTGATTAATACGGTGGTTATTGTACCATATTTTTCTTATTTTTTCAAGTATTTTTTGAAAATTTTTTGAAAAAGTCTTGACTTTTTTTCTAAAATATTTTATACTTTTACTTGTGCTAAATATTTGCTCCCTTAGCTCAGTTGGTCAGAGCAACCGGCTCATAACCGGTGGGTCCAAGGTTCGAATCCTTGAGGGAGCACCAATATTAAAAATTTTAACAACACATTTCTACTGATTAAAGTAGATTGTGTTGTTTTTTTGTTGTTTATTAATCCATTTTTATGAAAGAAAACTAGGGAGCAAGAATTTCTGCCCCCTAGAAGGTGTGTACCTTTTTATCTTGACTTAATCAGCCAAAGATTTTGTTGGTGTCGATGATACCAGCAATCTCGTCAGAGTGTTTAGCCAACTCCAGAAACAGAGTTTTGAGACTATTTACCCTTTCCTTATTGCTTTCCTCAGCGATAATTTCTTTTGCTCTTTCGAGCAATTTCTCGAGCATATCATCCAGAAAGGAACGAGTGATATCATGCAGTTCCACGCCACGAATAGTTCCAGAGATGTTTGCAACATATTCCTTGACATCAGAAACCTGACTATCCTTGGATAACCCGTCCATAATGGTGGAGAGCTTATCCAGA
>CANRLE010000052.1 GCA_947631385.1 uncultured Clostridia bacterium
GTTTACTGGACAAATAATTGCGCACTTTGAATCTGCTATGTTTACTGGACAAATAATTGAGCACTTTGAATCTGCTATTTCTACTTTACCTTTATTAGTTGCTTTTATTCCAATGTTAATGGATACAGGTGGAAATTGTGGTTCACAAACTTCTACTCTTATTATTAGAGGTTTAGCTATGAATGAAATTTCTACTAAAGATATATTTAGAGCTATTTGGAAGGAACTAAGAGTTTCCCTTATAGTTGGTGTTGTTTTAGCTATTGCTAATTCTATTAGGATTATACTACAATATAATGATTTAAAAATTGCATTTGTTGTTGGATTTACTCTTATTTGTACTGTTACCATAGCAAAATTATTGGGCTGTATTTTACCAATTATAGCTAAACAATTAAAATTGGATCCTGCAATTATGGCTGCACCTTTAATTACCACTATTGTTGATACTTTATCTGTATTAGTATTTTTTAATATTGCAACATTTGTTTTTCATTTATAAAATATAGTAATCCGAAAATTGACTTCTTTTTGTTGAAAATTTTTTTGAAAAAAATAAAGCGGTTAACCAGACCGCTTTATTTGCTTTTTTTTCTTGAAGCACCATTTTGTCGACCTCGACAAAATGGTATAAAGCATTGACATTACTATACCAATTTGAACCATTTTGTTGTCAACAACGAAATGGTCAATGTCAATTATTTCAAAATTTGACGATTTATATGCTGCCATTATTTAATCAAACTTAAATCTCCATTTATAACTATTGGTGAAAATCCTGATATTTCATCATATAACATTCCTTCTGGAATATCATTATAAAGAAATATTTTTTTATTTTTCATAAAGGCTTCATATATCTCTATAAATGTTGCACCACCTATATAATTTTTCTTTCCATTCTTATCAAAATTTAACGTTAATACTGCATCCATAGTTGCAATTCTTTCCTCACTCATTCTAAACATTCTAGCTTTAAAATCGGCATGTTCTTTCTTACCTAAATCCCAACTTTTCTTTTCTGCATCTGGTTCATAATATGAATTTGGTAACTCAACTACATGTCCCATTTTTTCTAAATTTTCTTTTATTGGTGCAATATCTTTATAAAATGCCTTGCTACAAATAATTAATATCTTCATAATCTTTTCTCTCCTAAATCATGTTCTTTCTTCTCTTGTTGTTGTATTTCAAATATTGCTTTTTGACTTTCGATTTCAGCTTTCAGTTGTTCTTCTGTTGGTAAATATGTTTTATACTTTGTTGCAAATAGTTGCTCATTCCCATGTAACACAGAATATCTCGCTACATCTGCATCTGTATCAGAGCAAAGTAAAATACCTATTGTTGGATTATCATCTTTAGCTTTTTTTAGTTCATCATACATTCTTACATACATATCCATTTGACCTATGTCTTGATGTGTTAATTGCGTAGTTTTTAAATCTATTAATACAAAACATTTTAAAATATAGTTGTAAAAGACTAAATCAATAAAGTAATCTCCCTTTTCTGTACGAATATGTTGTTGCCTTTCTACGAAAGCATAACCTTTTCCAAGTTCCATTAAAAATTTTTGTAAATTATTTATAATACTTGTTTCTAGTTCTGTTTCTGTATAAGAATCTTCTAACGAAAATCCTAAAAATTCTGCTATTACTGGATTCTTTATAAATTCTAGTTTATTCATTAAGTAATGTTCTTTGTTTTTTTCTTTCATTTCTTGTATTACAGGCTCTTTAACTTGAGATTTCAATAATCTATAATAATACTGAGATGAAACATTTCTCTGCAAAGTTCTTACATTCCAAGTTTGTTCTAGCGTTTCTTTTTCATACCAGTTTCTTGCTTTTTCATCTTCCACTTGCAATAAAGTTCTATAATGGCTCCATGAAAGTAATATGTTAGATTTTGCACACACTGTGTTCAAAATGTTTGGAAACATTTTGTAAAATTTTAAACAATAATATAAATTTCTAGTATCAAAACCTTTTCCATATTCTTCATTTAATTCTTTAGATAATTTCCTTATTATTTCTGTGCCGTAATTTGCTCTATTTGCACCTTTCAACTCTTCTTCTGCTATTCTATATCCTATAAACCAATTTCTTTCTACTAAAGCAGTATTTACTGACTGATAAGCATAATCTCTTGCTGATTCAATAATAGAACATACATCTTCTAATACATTATCCGTTTTTTGATATTTGATAATCATTAAATTATTGTTTGTTTCTTCTAAATTCATTTTTTACCTACTTTCCATCTAATTCTATTTCTTTTCTTATTTTTACCTCCATTTTACTTTTTTATATTCAAATTATAGCAAAAAATTCCTAATATTACAATAAAACCAATAAAATTTGTTAACTTTTACATAAAAATAATAAAAAATACCATCCTTTTTAGAATGATATTATTATCTATCTGTTCTATTAGTTCGAACACATACGTCGTTGGTGTGCCTAGGCGGACTCGAACCACCATCGGTCGCTTAGGAGGCGACTGCTCTATCCTGCTGAGCTATAAGCACAAATTACGTTAAAAACATTTTAACACAAAAAAACACAATTTGCAAATAAAAAAAAACTATGGTAAAATAAAAAAAATCAAGCAAAAAGAAAGAAGAGAAAAAATGCAAAAAGAAGAATTTATGCGGAGAAGCCATAAAAGAAGCAAAAAAAGCAGAAGAAAAATTAGAAGTACCAGTAGGATGTATTATAGTAAAAGACGGAAAAATAATAGCCAAAGCACACAACCAAAAAGAAACCAAACAAGACACAACAAAACACGCAGAAATAATAGCAATACAAAAAGCCAGCAAAAAACTAAAAGCATGGAGGCTACTAGACTGTGAAATGTATATAACATTAGAGCCATGTTCTATGTGTGCTGGAGCCATAATACAAGCCAGAATAAAAAAAATATATATAGGAGCCAAAGACGAAAAAACAGGAGCATGTGGTTCAGTATTAAACCTATTACAAGACTATCCATTTAATCATAAAGTAGAAATAGAAACAGGAATCGAAAAAGAAAAATGCGAAAAAATACTACAAGAGTTCTTCAAAAAACTTAGGAAAATAAAAAGTAGAAATACGAAGGAGGAAAAATGACACTAAATGGAATAACAAGCAAAAAATACTTTCATCTAATAATAACAATTGTAATACTAGCAACAATACTATTCACACTAGGAATCATCATATTGCGTTACTATGTAGAAGGAGAAACAAACATGCCATTTCAGCTATCAAAAATAGCGATTATAAGCACATCAGCAGGAACTGACAAAGAAACCAAAGACACAAAATGGAATTTTGACTTATATCAAAGCAATGACATATACCTATACATAGACAAAAATAACAAATACGAAAAAACAGAAGCAATCAAAACAATAACACTACAAAACTTCAAAATAGAAGCGGTAGAAAAAGAAAAAATAAAAATATACAAGCCAGATGCACAAGAAGAAAAACTAATCTTTAAAAACAAAGACGAAAACATAACAGAAAACATAGAATATGCAGGCGGATTAGAATCAGACATCAAACAACTAAAAATATCAAATCAAGGTGGAATAGTAGCATTTAGATGTTCATATAACAACATAGCAGAATATCAAACAGATGAAGAAGAAATAAAACACAATGAATTATTAAAAAAAGCAGGAATAAAACCAGAAGACATAAAAGTCAAAGTAAGCTTTGACCTAAACATAAAACTAGAAGGAGACAGAGAATATCAAGCTACAATCCAACTAGACTTGCCAACTGGAAACGTAATAGAAGAAGGAACAACATCTACCGAGCTAACAGAAACAAAAGAATTTATATTCAAAAGAGTAAATAATTAAGCAAAACACTTGATAAAAATTAAAAATCAGTATATAATACAAATGGTTGTGAGCTTAATCTTTGTATGGAGAGATCCAATAAAGACCTATGAATCTTGTCAGGTCCGGAAGGAAGCAGCAATAAGTAGAAATCTTTATGTGGAATCTTTCCATAGAGAGATTAAGTATCAACCATTTTTTAGTAATAAAGAATAAAGGACGTGAAAAAAATGGGGTACACAGCACTTTATCGAAAATTTAGACCATTAACATTCTCAGAAATGGTAGGTCAAGAACATATTACTAGAACATTAAAAAACCAAATCATAGCAAACAGAGTAGGACATGCATACTTATTCAACGGAGGAAGAGGAACAGGAAAAACATCAGCAGCAAAAATACTAGCAAGAGCAATAAACTGTTTAAATCCAAAAGACGGTGAACCATGCAACGAATGTGAAATATGTAAAAGTGCAATCTCAGGTTCCCTAACAGACATAGTAGAAATGGATGCAGCATCAAACAACAGTGTAGAAGACATTAGAAGCATACGAGAAGAAGTCAACTTTTTACCAACAAAAGCAAAATATAGAGTTTACATCATTGATGAGGTTCACATGCTATCAACAGGCGCATTTAATGCTTTACTAAAAACATTAGAAGAGCCACCAGAACATGTCAAATTCATACTAGCAACAACAGAACCACAAAAACTACCAGCGACAATTCTATCAAGATGTCAAAGATTTGACTTCAAGCGAATATCAAACGAAGATATAATCAAAAGACTAGAAACAGTTTGTCAAGAAAGCAACATAGAAGCAACCAAAGGAGCCTTAGCCATAATAGCATCACTATCAGAAGGAGCAATGAGAGATGCATTATCAATTTTAGAAAGATGTATGCAAGACCGGAGAAAACAAAATAGATGAAGACAAAATAAAAGACCTAGTAGGAATACCAAAAGTAACCTTTGTAAACGGTATCATACAAGCAATCATTGAATATGATGTAACAAAAGCATTAGAAAACATAGAAAAAATATTAGAAGAAGGCAAAGACATCACTAATTTCCTATGGGAAATGATAAAATACAGCAAAGACATACTAATATACCAAGCCACAGGAAAATTAGAACTATACAAAGACGAAGAAATTAACCAAATAAAAGAATTAGCACAAAAAACATCAAAAGACAGGCTAGTCGAATTAATATACAAACTATCTGAACTAGGAAACGACATCAAATGGTCAACACAAAAAACAATAATGTTTCAAGCAGGAATAATCAAACTATGCAACACAACAATAACAAATAACACACAGCCAGAAGAAAAACCGATACAACAAGCACCAAAAGTAGTAGTAAATCCAACACCAGCACAAGTGCCACAAACAAAGCCAGCAAAAAACACAACAACAAAAAAATACTCTAACAATGCAGACGAATACTGGCCACAAATCATAAAAGATTTAAAACAAAACGGTAAAATCGTTTTATACACTAACCTAATGGGAACAAAAGCAAAAGAAATAAATGATATGACAGTCGGAATTGAATTTCCAAATGGTATGACGCCATTTGGCAAAACTGTATTAGAAAAACAAGAAAACATCAGAGAAATTTCCAACTTAGTATCAATGGCATGTGGCAAAGAAATGCAAATAAAATACCTAGCGCCACAACAAACAAAACATACAATGACACAAGAAGAAAACTTACAAAACTTTGCCAATCAGTCAGACATACCATTTAACATTATAGATGAATAAAATAAAAAGAAGGGAGAAACAAAAATGAGTAAAAGAGGAGGATTTCCAGGCGGAATGGGAGGCTTCGGAGGAATGAACATAAACAATTTAATGAAAGAAGCCAAAAAAATGCAAGCAGACATGGAAAAATCACAAGCAGAATTAGCAAGCAAAGAATTTGATGCATCAGCAGGTGGAGGAGCTGTAACAGTAAAAGTATCAGGAGAAAAAGCAATAAAAGAAATAAAAATAAGACCAGAAGTAGTAGACCCAGAAGATGTAGAAATGCTAGAAGACCTAATATTAACTTGCATAAATGAAGCATTAAGAAAAGTAGACAGTGAACAAGCAGCACAACTAGGAAAATTCAATATACCAGGAATAATGTAAAAAGAGAAGGAAGTATAAATGTCATCACTATATTCACCATCAATTGAAAAATTAATAGAAAGCTTTGAAAGGTTGCCAAGCATAGGGCATAAAACTGCCGCAAGGTTAGCCTTTCATATTTTAAACAGTTCTGAAGAAGAAACAAATGAATTCATAACTTCAATTATTGATGCAAAGAAAAACCTAAAATATTGCAGTAAATGTTTCAACATTTCAGACACAGACCCATGTCCAATTTGTAGCAATCCAAAAAGAAACAATTCTATGATATGCGTCGTAGAAGACGTAAGAGACATAATAGCAATGGAAAAAACGCACGAATTCAAAGGTCTATATCATGTATTACACGGTTCCATTTCACCAATGAATGGGGTAGGGCCAGATGATATAAAAATCAAAGAACTACTAGCAAGATTAATGGAAGGACAAGTAAAAGAAGTAATCCTAGCCACAAATCCTAGAGTAGAAGGAGAAGCAACAGCCATGTATCTATCTAAATTAATCAAACCATTAGGAATTACAGTCACAAGAATTGCGCATGGAATACCAGTAGGAGGAGACCTAGAATACACAGACGAAATCACATTAACAAAAGCATTAGAAGGAAGAAGAGAATTATAAAGGCAAAATAAAGGAGGAATAAAAATGGTTGAAACAATGGATAAAATAGTAAGCCTATGCAAAAACAGAGGCTATATCTATGCAGGTTCAGAAATATATGGAGGACTTGCTAACACGTGGGATTACGGTCCATTAGGAGTAGAATTAAAAAATAACATAAAACAGGCATGGAGGAAAAAGTTCATTCAAGAAAATCAACATAATGTAGGATTAGATGCAGCAATACTAATGAATCCAGAAACATGGGTAGCATCAGGACATGTAAGTGGATTTGCAGACCCATTAATAGACTGTAAAAGCTGTAAAACAAGGCATAGAGCAGACAAATTAATCGAAGAATGGGCACATCAAAAAGGCAATGACATGATAGCAGATGGAATGACAGAAGAAGAATTAGTAAAATTTATAAAAGAAAATAACATACCATGCCCAAATTGTGGAAAAACAGAATTTACTAATATACGAAAATTCAATTTAATGTTCAAAACATTTCAAGGAGTAACAGAAGACTCTAAAGCAGAAATATACTTAAGACCAGAAACAGCACAAGGAATCTTTGTCAACTTCAAAAATGTAGCAAGAACCACTAGAAAAAAACTACCTATGGGAATTGCTCAAATAGGAAAAGCATTTAGAAATGAAATCACACCGGGGAACTTTACATTTAGAACAAGAGAATTTGAGCAAATGGAATTAGAATTTTTCTGCAAACCGGGAACTGACCTAGAATGGTTTGACTATTGGAGACAATTCTGCAAAAACTGGTTATTAGACTTAGGAATAGAAGAAGATAACATAAGACTAAGAGACCATGAACAAGACGAATTAGTATTTTATAGCAAAGCAACAACAGATATAGAATTCAAATTCCCATTTGGATGGGGAGAACTATGGGGAATAGCAGATAGAACAGACTA
>CANRLE010000053.1 GCA_947631385.1 uncultured Clostridia bacterium
GTATAAATCCAGATGAATGTGTTGCTATTGGTGCAGCTATTCAAGGTGGTGTATTATCAGGAGATGTTAAAGATTTAGTATTATTAGATGTAACACCATTATCATTAGGAATTGAAACATATGGTGGAGTATTTACTAAATTAATTGAAAGAAATACAACAATACCAACCAAAAAATCACAAATCTTCTCAACAGCAGCAGATGGTCAAACATCAGTTGAAGTTCACGTACTACAAGGAGAAAGAGAAATGGCTGCATATAACAAGACATTAGGAAGATTTCAATTAACAGGAATTCCAGCAGCACCAAGAGGAGTACCACAAATTGAAGTAACATTTGATATTGATGCAAATGGTATTGTTCATGTATCTGCTAAAGATATGGCAACAGGAAATAGTCAAAATGTATCAATTACAGCATCTACAAATCTTACAGATGAAGATATTGACAGAGCTGTAAAAGATGCAGAAGCACATGCAGAAGAAGATAAGAAGAAGAAAGAAGAAATTGAAGTTAAAAATAATGCAGAAAGCTTAGTATATAATAGTGAAAAAACATTAACAGATTTAGGAGACAAAATTAGCGGTGAAGAAAAGGCAAAAGTAGAAACAGAAATTGAAAATACTAAAAAGGCTTTAGAGACAAATGACACAGAGAAAATAAAAGAAGCAACAGAGAAATTAACAAAAGTATTCTATGAAATGTCTGAAAAATTATACAAACAAGCAAATCCAAATGGAGCAGCTGGAGCACAAGGTGCAGATGCAAGTCAATCAACAGAAGGTACTCAAACTGACAATAATGGAAATGTATATGATGCAGACTACAAAGTAGAAGATGATGATAATAAATAAAATTCTCTAATCCTTTAAGGAGGAAATAATGGCAGGTAAAAGAGATTATTATGAAGTATTAGGAGTTAATAGAAATGCAACAGATGATGAACTAAAAAAAGCTTATCGAAAATTAGCTAAAAAATATCATCCAGATGCTAATCCAAATAACAAAGCAGAAGCGGAAGCAAAATTTAAAGAAGTTAACGAAGCATATGAAAATTTATCAGATCCACAAAAAAGAAAAATGTATGACCAATTTGGAACCACCGACCCACAAGGGTTTGGTGGTGCAGGTGGACCTTTTGGAGGTCAAGGAGGATATTATTCTTATTCAAGTTCTGGATTTGATGGATTTGGTGACTTTGGAGATTTAGGAGATATCTTTTCTTCATTCTTTGGAGGAGGCTTTGGAGGTAGAAGTTCATCTAGTAGAAGACAAACTGGACCAAGAAAAGGTGCTGATTTAAATTTAGGTATTGAAATTACATTTGAGCAAGCTTTTTTGGGTGTGGAAAAAGAAATTAATATAACAAGGGATGAAACTTGCGATACTTGCCATGGAACAGGAGCCAAACCGGGAACTTCTGTTACAAAATGTAGTGTATGTAATGGTACAGGTCAAGTTACCCAAGTACAAAATACTATTTTGGGTCAAATGCAAACAAGAAGAACATGTAGTGCATGTCATGGAACAGGTGAAGTTATTAAAGAACCATGTGAAACATGCCATGGAAGAGGAACAGTAAGAAAACAACCTAAAATAAAAGTAAAAATACCAGCTGGAATTGATGATAATCAAACTGTTGTATTAAGAGGAGAAGGAGAACAGGGAGAAAAAGGCGGCCCTAGAGGAGATTTGTATATTACTGTTAGAATTAAAAAACATAGTATTTTTACAAGAAAAGGAAATCAAGTTTTATGTGATATACCAATTACTATTACACAAGCTACATTAGGAGCTGAATTAGATATCCCAATGGTTGATGGTACAAAAGCAACTTATAAAATTCCAGAAGCAACTCAAACAGGAACAAAATTTACAATTAGAAATAAAGGATTTAAATCAATAAATTCAAGTAGTGTAGGAGATTTTGTATTTACAGTAATTGTACAAACTCCAAAAAAACTTAGTAAAGAACAAAGAGATTTGTTAACTCAATTAGCAAAAACAATGAACGAACAACCACCAGTTAAAAAACGTGGATTTTTCGGGTAATATTATCAAAAGGTTTATTTTTTCAAATAAACCTTTTGTACATATAATTTATTAGCAAATGACTGAACAACATTTCTTAAAATATATTGTTCTTGTGTCAATTTATTACTTTTTATATAATGTTTTTCAGCAAAAACAATTCGAATTGCTTTTTCTACTTCTGAGCAAAAACGATCATATGCTTGTTCAATTGTAGAAGTTTCTAGAGCTAAATGAATTAATTTTTTAATATCGTTTATACTATAAACTTGTTTTAATATAAAAACTACAAATAAAGTTGACATATGCTCTCTATTATATTTTTTATTAATAGGAGCTTTTATAACATGGTGTTTTACATAGTTATTAATCATAGTTTTAGTAATAATTTTATCATCTTTTCCACTATCATCTTCAATATAACCATTTAAATACTGTTCTAATAAACTAACTAATTGGTCAATGTATAAATCAATATTAGGTAGTTCTTTCCAACGTGGTAAATGAAAAAATTCAATTTCTTTATCCAAAGCAATCACCTCATAACTGATAATAGAATAACATTTTTAGAAAGGTTAGTCAACTACTTGACAAGATATTTTATATGTGGTAATCTAGTAATCGATACTAAATAAAGGAGAAAATCTATGGAAAGAGAAAAATATTTAGAAGCTACTGAGTATGAAAATATTAAGGAGCTAATCTATGGTTCTGTTGAAAAATATGGAGAAAAAGATGCCTTTATTATCAAGCACAAAAGTGAAAAAGAAGTAACATATGAAAACATCAGTTATAAAAAATTATTAGAAGAAATAAATCAGTTAGGAACCAAATTTTATGAATTAGGATATCAAAATAAAAGAGTAGCAATAGTAGGAAGAAACTGCTATGAATGGTCATTAACTCATTTAGTAAACTTACTTGGAGGAATTGTAAGTATTCCTTTAGACAAAGAACTACAAATTGTAGAGCTAGAAAATTGCTTAATAAGAAGTAAAGCAGATGTATTGGTTTTTGATGAAAAATACATTGAAAATATAGAAGAAATTAAAAAAAGAGGAAATACTCAAATTGCAAATTATATTTGCATGACAAAAAAAGATAATTATTTATCAATACCAGAATTGAAACAACAGGGAAAAGAATTATTAGAATCAGGACATAGAGAATATATAGAAGCTGACATAGATAAAAATAAAATGAATATATTATTGTTCACTTCAGGAACTACATCAATGTCAAAGGCAGTAATGCTTTCTCAAAAGAATATAGCCTCTAACGTATATAGCATGCAATTAGTAGAAGATATTAGAAAAGAAGATGTAAACATTGCATTTTTACCATTTCATCATGTTTTCGGTTCTACATGTATGATTGTTATGCTAGCATATGGTGTAACTACTGTATTTCCAGATGGGCTTCGTTATATTGCGCAAAATCTAAAAGAATATAAAGTGTCTGTATTTGTTGGTGTTCCATTACTAGTAGAGGCAATTTATAAAAAAATTGAACAAGGAATTGAGAAAAAAGGAAAAACAAAAACAGTAGAAATGGCAAAAAAGATAAGCAATATTTTATTAAAATTACATATTGATATTAGAAAGAAATTGTTTAAGGAAATTATAGATGAATTAGGTGGAAAACTTAGATTTGTCATTTCTGGAGGAGCACCATTAGATAAAAAAGTAGCACAAGGATTTAATGAACTAGGAATTAATGTTGTTCAAGGATATGGTTTAACAGAAACATCTCCAGTTATAGCTGCAGAAAACTGTAAAAAAGTAAAATATGGTTCAATTGGATTTCCAATGGAAAATGTGGAATTAGAATTAGTAAATCAAGATGAGCAAGGTGTAGGGGAAATACGCATAAAAGGTCCTAATATTATGCTAGGATATTACGAAAATGAAGAAGCAACTAAAGAAGTAATACGAGATGGATGGTTTTATACAGGTGACTTGGGATATTTTGATAAAGAAGGATATTTATTCTTGACTGGAAGAAAAAAAGATATGATTGTCTTAAAAAATGGAAAAAAGGTATTCCCAGATGAAGTAGAAATGTTAATTAATCGATTAGATGAAGTTAAGGAATGTATAGTGTATGGTATTCCAGATAAGAATGATAAAAATGATTTAAAGCTTTCAGTTAAAGTTGTATATGATAAGGAAGTTGTTGATGAAAAATATCCTAGTATTACACGTGAAGAACTAGAAAATATAATTTGGCAAAAAATAAAAGAAATAAATAAAACATTTCCACCTTATAAATACATAAAAAATATGATATTAACAGATATAGAGCTAATTAAAACAACTACAAAAAAAGTAAAAAGAAATGAAGAGTTGAAATTACTTTTAAAAGAATAAATTGAAAAATCCAACTTTAGTGGTTGGATTTTTTATTCAATTTCAGTTATTTTTAAATTAAACTTATCTTCAAAAACCTTTTTTTTAGCAATATATTCTTTAGTTTTAAAACCTTTTACATCAATAACTTCTGTTGAATTATCTTTATGGAATACAATGAAATCTGCCTTATATTTTAAACCGGGTGCTAGAATAAATATGGGTTGTAAACAGAATCCATTAATTTCTTTTCCTTGTAATCTCAATTTTAATTCACAATAGTAATCCGCTTCTTTTTGACTATCGAAGGTATGACCATCTATTGAAATTTTATTTGCTCTGTATTTGCTTTTTCTTTTATTATTATTTGTAAAATCCTTATAATCATCTACTGTCCAATGTTCCATCAAATGCACCCCTTAATTTTTATATATTGCTATTATAACGAAAAAACAATAAAAGTGCAAGTAATTGCATTTGCAAAAAATAAAATTATATGGTACCATGTTACTGTTCAGTTGGTCAAGTATAACCATGAGCCAGATAATATATTATTTATTTGTAACTCCCAACTACATAACAGACTGTAATGAAAAAGGCTTTTAATAATTATATTTTGAATAACTGCGTAAGCGATTAAGCGAAACGAAGTGGAGTGCGATTTGGAGCAACTGACATATTAACTTTTTTATTGTGGAAGTTGCGACACCAAAGTTATGAATAAATATCATTATTAAAAGCCTTTTTCTAACAGTCTATAATTTGTTGGTCCCCACGAATTGTTACTGCATAAATAATATATTATCTGGCTCATGGTTATACCTGACCAACTGAACTGTAAACAAATTATAGGAGAAAATAATGAATTCAAATATACCAGAATTTTTAGAAGTAATGTTAGAAGAACAATATGGAAAAGAAATAACTAAAAAGATTATACAAGGTTATCAAAGTAGAAGATATACAACACTACGAGTTAACACATTAAAAACTACAATAGATAACGTAGAGAAAACATTACAAGAAGAAAAAATTGATTATGAAAAAGTAAGTTGGAGTAATGAAGCATTTATTATAAAAAATGTTAACGAAAAAGAACTAAAAAAATTAGACATATATAATAATGGCGAAATATATCTGCAAAGTTTATCATCTATGTTACCACCAATTATTTTACAACCAATGCCTAAATTAGACATTTTAGATATGTCGGCAGCTCCGGGGAGTAAAACCACCCAGATTGCAGCAATTACACAAAACAAAGCAAATATTACAGCTTGTGAAATAAATAAAATTCGTGCTGAACGATTAAAATATAATTTAGAAAAACAGGGAGCAAACGCATATGTAATGATACAGGATGCAACAAAAATAGATGATTTCTTTTCTTTTGATCAAATTTTATTAGATACACCATGTAGTGGTAGTGGTACAATGAATTTACAATTTAATAATAAAAAAGACTTATGTACTAAAAAATTAGTTGAAAATTCAGCAGTTTTACAAACTAATTTGATAAAAAAAGCTATAAAGCTTTTGAAACCGGGGAAAGAAATGGTTTATTCTACTTGTTCTATATTATCTTGTGAAAATGAAGATATTATTAGTAATATATTAAAAGAAGGAAAAGCTGATATAGTACCTATCAAAATTAAAGGAATAGAACAAGTTCCGCTTCTTCCTTCGAAAATAGAGGGAACGTTATGTGTTTGTCCTAATGAGTATTATGAAGGATTTTTTGTTGCAAAAATAAGAAAGAGATAGGGGAAAGTAAATGTACTATGTTTATATGTTGAGATGCGAAGATAATTCTATTTATACTGGAATTACAACTAATGTAAAGCATCGCATGGAAGAACATTTTAGTAAGAAAAATTGTGCTAAATATACTTATACTCATACGGCTAAAAAGTTAGAATGTGTATGGCAAACTGAAAATAGAGTATTGGCGTCTAAGTTAGAATATCGAATTAAACAATTATCTAAAGCAAAAAAGGAAGAATTAATTTTAAAGAATAATTTAAATGAATTATTTCAAAATCAATTAGAAGTTTCAAAATATGAAAAGTATTAAAAAAATATTAATTTACTACTTGACATTACAGAACAAAAGTTCTATAATAAATAAAACTAAAAGGAGTGATTATTATAGAACAAGAAAAAAGTATAATCGTAGCAAATTATGATACAGAAAATATTAAAAATTTGATTTATACTGTAAGAGGAAAGCAAGTAATGTTAGATAGTGATGTGGCAATGCTGTATCATTGCGAAACTAAATATGTAAATCGCGTTGTAAAAAGAAATATTGATAGATTTCCAGAAGAATTTTGTTTTCAATTAAAAGAAGATGAGTTTAATTCTTTAAGGTGCCAATTTGTCACCTTAAAGAATTATGGTAGGGGACGACATAAAAAATATTTGCCATATGTATTTACAGAGCAAGGAATAGCAATGCTTTCTGCATTATTAAAAAGCGAGATAGCAATCAAGGTAAGTATTAGTATTATGAAAGCATTTATTGAAATGCGAAAATTTATGCTATTAAATGGACAAGTATTTGAAAGATTAACTAAAATTGAATATAAATTATTTGAACAAAATCAAAAACTACTAAGTCATGATGAAAAATTTAATCTTGTTTTTAATGAATTGCAAAAACAAAACACGGAAGAATTCAAACAAAAAATATTTTTTAATGGACAAATTTATGATGCTTATAGTCTAATAATTGATATAATAAGAACTGCTCAAAGTAAAATTCTAATTATAGATAATTATATAGATGATAGTATTTTAAAAATGTTATCAAAGAAAAATAAAGAGGTAGAAGTAGTAATATTAACATCTTCAAATAGCAATATAAAAAAAATAGATATACAAAAATTTAACTCACAATATCCAAGTTTAAAATTATCCTATACAAACAAATTTCATGATAGATTTATAGTCATAGATAACAAAGATTTATATCATATTGGAGCATCATTAAAAGATTTAGGAAAAAAGTGTTTTGCAATTTCAAAGATAGAAGATATTGAATATATAAAGAGAATAGAAGATGTAATATAAATTTTTAAGGTGCCAATTTGTCACCTTAAAATAAAAAATAAATATATAAAACTTGAGGTGTCAAT
>CANRLE010000054.1 GCA_947631385.1 uncultured Clostridia bacterium
CAGCTTTAGAGGTAGCATAAAAATAATCAATTACATTGTATAGAAAAAGCGGACACTTAATATTGCAATTTATAAATATAAGAAATTTAAAAAAAGACTTGAAAAATTCAAAGTTAATGTGGTATAAATATAATAAATATGTATAATAAACATTACATAAAATTAAATAACAAAAGAAAATGGAGGAATTAAAAATGAGAAGAAACAAAGGAATAACATTGATTGCATTAGTTATAACAATAATAGTATTACTAATACTTGCAGCAGTGAGTATAGCAACATTAACAGGAGAAAATGGAATACTATCACAAGCAAACAAAGCAAAAATAGAAACAAGAGGAGCAAGTGTAGAAGAAGAATGTAACCTATGGAAAATAAATCAAGAAATGGACAATAAAACAACAGAGGAAACAGCTCAAACATTGCAAGAATTGTTAGATAGCTTAGAAGAAAGAAACCTAATAACAGCAGAAGAAAAAGAAACAATAAAAGAAACAGGAGAAATAACAATAGGAAGTAAAACAATAAATTTTGAAAAAGTGAAGAAAACCTTAAACAATGTAAAAGTTGGAGATTATATAAATTATGGAGAAAAATTATCTGTTCAAACATATATTACTAACGTTGATGAAACAGGATATGACGAGCAACAAACTTTTCAAACTAATAAAAACATGTTATGGAGAGTTATAAGCAAAGGCGAAGAATATATAGAAATAGTACCAACAACTAATGTATTATCTGTTGATAATACAGGTTTATATTTAAAAGGAAAAGTAGGTTTTGTTAATGAAGAAAAAATATTAAAAGAATTATGTGAAAAATTATATTCAAGTGAAACATATGGAACAGCAAGAAGCATACAAGTCAATGATATTAATAAATTAACAAATTTTGATCCAGAAAGAGATGTTGAATATTATTTAACAAGCAAAATTTTTACAGCAGGCATAGTTTGGGACAAAGAATCAAATACTTTTATAGATTCAAAAGAAGTTGAAGGAGGTATAACATTACAAAGAACTGATTATATATATGATGTAGATAAAAGTATAGATTTATATGATACTTTAATAGAAGAATCAAATAAACATCAAGGAGATGATAGAAATAGCACCGTAGGTTATTGGCTTGCTGACCGCTGTACAATATTTGATACAAATGAAGCAAGTTTTAGAACTTTTACAATTTTAAATGGAAAAGTTGCAACATCTCACTGGTTAGTTTACTCATATGACTGGGGACTTTATGAAGAAACAAATTCTTATGGAGTTAGACCAGTAGTACGTTTAAACTCTAATATTGAAATAGATACAACTGATAAAACAAAAAATGGAACAAGTGAAGAAAGTGCTTACCATTTAAAATAAAACTAATCAAACAAAATCTCACAAATATCACGAGTAGAATTTGGATTCCCCAAAAGAAGAGTATTCTGTTTCATTCTTTGCAATCTTTCAGGAAAAGAAAACAAAGAACTCAAAACATCAGAAACAGAACTCTCTTTTTTTAACCAAACGCCAACACCTTTACTCTCTAGAAACCTAGCATTTTCTTCTTCCTGACCAGGAATAGGATTAATCATAATCAAAGGAAGATGAGAAGCCAAGCTTTCAGTTGTTGTCATACCGCCAGGTTTAGTAACCACCAAATCAGAAATACTCATAAGTTCAGGGACTTCATTAGTAAAAGGAAGAACCCTAACACGCTCACCAGCATTATTTTTTTCAACAATCTCATCAAACTTAAGCTTCATTTTTTCATTCTTTCCAGCAATAGCAATAATTTGTTTATCCAAGGTACATTGAACAAGATCATCAAATACTTCAAAAGTCCTAGACTTACCTAGACCAAACTCTCCACCACCAAAAAACAAAATATTTTGTTTGCCATCCTTCAAACCATAAGAATTCAAAATTTCATTTCTATCATACTTTTGCAAAAAACGTGAAGATAATGGAATACCAGTCACGAAAACCCTTTCAGCACTAATATCTTTAGAAACTAAATAATCTTTCATTTCACTATTAGAAACAAAAAAATAATCTGTAAAATCACTACCAACAAGCCATTGATCATGTGGAGCAAAATCAGTCATAATTGTAGCAATTTTAGCATTTATCTTACACTTTCTTTTCAAATAACTACACATCTGGCTACTAAAAGGATGAGTAGAAATAATCAAATCTGGTTTTTTATCCCTTAACAATTTAAGCAATTTAATAGCCATAATCTTATTAGAGCGAGAAGAAATATGAGCCAAAGGTCCTTTTTGAGAATCATTATAAATACGTCCCCAAACCCAAGGGGCTTTTTTTGCAGCCTCACGATAAGCAGTGGTAGTAACCTTTTCCACTGTTTTATTAACATATTTCATACAATCAATCAATTCCAAACAATCAGGTTCATAATGATTTGATATATACTCATAAATAGCCTTAGCAGCATTCAAATGACCTCCACCATAAGAAGCATAAAAAATCAAAACATTCTTCATAAAAAATTCTCCTCGTATTTTTTTAACATTTTATCACAAAAAAAATAAAAATTCAAAAAATGGAATATTTTTAAAATAAAAATACAAAATAATAATATAAAAAATTAAGAAAAAAGGTGATTTTTTGAAAAGTTCAATAAAAATACTAACATTATTATGGGTAACAGCAATAATAATATTAATTATCTTATTTGGAAGCGACAAACAAGAAAGAAACATAAGCTATGCATCAGCATCTGGAACCTCAGACATTCAACTAATGGCAAGAGCCATAAATGGAGAAGCAAGAGGAGAACCATACGAAGGACAAGTTGCAGTTGGGGCAGTCATCTTAAATCGAGTAAAAAGTTCACAATTTCCAAACACAATTGCAGGAGTAATATATCAATCAGGAGCCTTTACAGCAGTAGCAGATGGGCAAATAAATGCACCAATAGATGAAAGTTCTACTGTTTATAAAGCGGCACAAGATGCTAAAAATGGATGGGACCCAACAGGGGGATGCATATACTATTTTAATCCATCAACAGCAACAAATAAGTGGATTTGGTCAAGACCATTAGTAAAAACAATCGGGAAACATCGTTTCTGTAAATAAGGAGGATTTTATATATGAATAAAATAAAAAAAGGACATTTAATAAGCATTATTATTGTATTAGTGATATTAGCCATTGCATTAGGAATCATGCTATACAAAAATCAAGAAAAATACAAACAAGCTTCAGAAAATAGTTACAACATGGCTTTTTATGAATTAGTTGATTATGTACAAAATGTTGAAGCTTATCTAGCAAAATCGCTAATTTCATCAACTCCTGAACATGGAGCAGAAACACTAACAAATCTATGGAGAGAAGCCAATTTAGCACAAGCCTATTTGTCAAGATTACCAATCGAAAGTCAAGAATTAGAAAACACAGAAAAATTCTTAAACCAAGTTAGTGACTATAGCTATTCACTATCAAGGAAAAATATTTATAATGACGAATTAACAGAAGAAGACTTCAAGAACTTAAAAGACCTACACTCTTATAGTGTAGAATTAGAAAATACATTAAATCAATTGTCAGATGATTTAAACAGCGGAAGATTTAAATGGGATGAATTAACAAACAAAGGCGAAATAGCTTTTGCACAGCAGGTAGACAACATATCAAAAGAAAGTTTTAGTAATTTGGAAGAAAACTTTCATGAATATTCAGGGTTAATTTATGATGGAGCATTTTCTGAACATTTAACAAATCAAGAAAAGAAAGGATTAACAGGAGAAGACATAGAAGAAGAAAAAGCAAAACAAATGGCAGAAGAATTTATTGGAAAAGAAAAAATAAAAGAAATCAAAAATTTAGGATTTTCAGAAAACGCAACAATACCAGTATATGATTTTTCAATCACAAATCAAGAAGATGAAACAATTCAAATATCAATATCAAAAAAAGGTGGACACATTGTAGCAATGAACTCTAATAGAGAAGTAAACTCCGAAATTATATCACAAGAAGAAGCGGTACAAAAAGGCAAAGAATATCTAGCATCTAAAGGATTTGACAGCATACGTGAAACTTATTATTTAAAACAAGAAGGCATTACAACTGTAAACTATGCTGCAACACAAGAAGGAGTAGTAATGTATCCAGACTTAATAAAAGTCAAAATAGCACTAGATGATGGAGAAATATTAGGAGTCGAAACAACAGGATATCTAAATAATCACACACAAAGAGATTTAACAAAAATAAAAATAACAAAAGAAGAAGCAAAAAATAATTTAAACCCAGACTTAGACATTCAAAGTGAAGGACTAGCAGTAATTCCAACAGAATGGCAATCTGAAATCCTATGCTATGAATTCAAAGGAAAAGTAGAAGATAGAGAATTTTTAGTCTATATAAATGCAGAAAATGGTAGAGAAGAAGACGTGTTAATGATAACAAATACTCCAAACGGAACTTTGACAATGTAATAGAAAAATGATATAATAACGTTCTAAACTATATAACCTTAAAAGCAAATGCGAGGAGGAAAAATATGTTGAAGGGATTTTTTAAATTATTAAAGCGGAACAAAAATGGCTTTTCAAAAGAAGAATTAGAACAACAAATTTCACTCGGCGAATCGATAACAATTCCCATCTTAACAATCGTCATTGCTTTAGTGCTTACCATTCTTACAGTAGAAGGTGGAAAAGCTTTAAAATGTAACTATATTGTCATAATAATTGTAACTATACTAATTTTTATAATTGAAATTGCTTTTATGGTATACTATTTAAATGCAACAGTTAAAGCATTAACAATGTTAGAAAAAGTCATAAAAAGAGAAAAAAAGCAAAAAGTATGGGAATACATTAAAAACAAAGAATTTGCCAAACTTATACCTACCAATAAATCTCTAATCCATTATCTATTTCAAGAAGGATTAAGCGAAAAAACTATCGAAATTGAATATGAATCAGGAGGAATATGCATAAGCAGAAAAAATGGTGAAAAAGAATTTATTCCAATTTATGTTTGTTTAAATGAATTCAGCATAGAAGAGTAAAAAACAGAGGCTGTCATATGACAGCCTCAAACATTACTAATGAATTTTATAAGTATCTTTAGATAACAATTCAGTTCTAACTACTTTTCCATCTCTTTTTAAAATCTTATAAGCTTCAGAATAAATAGCATTAGAACTTCTACCAGTTTGATAAGAGGAAATCTCAACCTTATAATCATCATCTTGTTTTAATCCAAAAATCTTAAAATTAGCCACACCACCAGATACAGAGCAAACCAATTTAATTGGATAATTTCTATTATTTTTAAATTGAAAATCAATAGCACCATAAACAACAGTCGCATCTCTACTAGCAGTCACATAAGAAGGAATAAACTGATGATTTGTTCTTTGAGTTACCTCTAAATTAGCATAAACCACGGCATTATACAAAGTAGATGTAATCTGGCAAATACCTCCACCAAGACCATCAACCACTTGACCTGAAACATAAATAGGGGCCTCTTTATAACCTGCACTAATCGTTCTTTCGCCAACAACTTTATTATAAGAAAAAGTCTCACCAGGCATTAGAACAGTTCCATTAATCTTATTAGCAGCCAAAATCAAATTAGTTGTCCTATTACGATTACTTACCGCATACTTAGTAGAAAAAGTAGATAACAAATCTGGAAAAGCCTCTGTACCAATCATATTAGTCGTAACATTTGGTGTAATAATATTCAAAGGAATAGAATACTCATCCTTTTTCTCACTTGCAATCAATGCTTTTGCTTCTTCCAAAGAAATTTTGAAATCAATTCCATTTTCAGAAGGATGCACTTCAAAAGGGTCTTTAGTATAATAAGCATCAACAGGATCTTTATGAACTTCATTATAAATCTTTTCAACATCAATATCATCAGGCTGAGCCGTCTTAACTATAATTTCAACTGGTGAATTTTGAACAGAAAAATTAGAAACAGCCTTTTTTATAGCATTAATTGTCTGTTCAACATCTACAACAGCACCTTCTTTACCAGAAGTAATCAACAATTCGTTATCTTCTATGTAATAACTACTTTGAATAACACAATCTGGAAATTGACTTGATAAATCTTCCAAATGTTTCTTTAAAAGCCCTTCGCTTAAAGTAACAGAAGGTTCAATACTAACTGGACTAAACAACGTATTCAAAATATGAAAAGTATTTTCAAAAAAACCACCATCTCTACCAATTGAAAAAGCCAAATTAGTAGCAGATTTTGTATCAAAAGCAATATTCATTTGAGAAGTAGAAATAGTAGACTCAAAATCACCATGTTTTAAAGTAATCTCTTCTGGGAGTTGACTTTTCAAATAATTATCTAATTGATATTTTGCATCTGCAGCACTTAAACCAGAAACATCAATACCTTTTACAGAAATACCATGAATTATATTGTTATTTAAAAGTTGATAAACAGCAAAAGCACCAAAAAATACCAATATAATTACAAGAAACAAAACAACTAGCCAAGCAAAAATAGATAAGACATTTTTTGATTCTGGCTCTGTTACAACTTTAAAAGTATCTTGAGATGTAGCCTGAACAGGTTCTTCTTTCTCTAAAAGCTCGTTCTCAACATTCATTTTTATTCTCCTCGTAATTTACATACTAAAAATATTATATCATATTTTGTCAAAAAAGTGAAAAAAACATAAAAAATGTTATAATAAAATCGAAAAAAATGTTAATAATAAAAATATAAAACTTAGAATTAAGTTTTATTTTAAAAATCTTTGATAGGTTTGTATTTGGGAGGATGTTATGTCTAGAAATAGTAAATTAATATCTGAAAATCTAAGAGAAGAAATAGCAAAAGAGTTAGGTGTATATGACCAAGTAAAACAAGATGGTGGAAGTTGGGCTAATGTATCATCAAAACAATGTGGAAATATTGTAACAAAAGCAATTGAAATCGCAAACAGAAGTGTAGAAAACAAATAGTTATTTCTTGAAAATGAGTAATTAGAGTATAACTTTAATTACTCATTTATTTTTAAAATTAAAAAATAAATACTAATCGAATTGACACTACATACATAAAGTGTTAAAATAAATATTACGAGTAAAAACTCTTTATATAGATTTTCCTTTAATTATCTAACTTTGTTAGTGCAACGAATAGAGTAAACACATTAATTAATAAGGAGGAAATGGTAATGCAACAATATATAGAAATGATAGGAGTAATAGGAGTGTTTATATGTCTAAGAAAGATATTGGAAGAAACGCAAAAAACATATAAAAAAGATTTGAAACAGAATAAACTCATTGGCTATCTAACAGATATAATAGGCGGTTGGCAGTATGTATTGCTTGTCATATTCATCTTGTGCAATTTTCTAATTCTCATTACAGAAAATGAGAAAAAATTTAAAATTGTAG
>CANRLE010000055.1 GCA_947631385.1 uncultured Clostridia bacterium
ATTACTCCTGATATTGGCTTGTCCTCATAATAAGCCATTAAAATTTTCATATGTTCTGGTCCTAAACAGTCATACATTTTTTCAAAATATTCTAACGGTCTTATTATAAATCCATCTCTCTCTCCTGTTTCAACCATAATTTTATGAAAGTCTTTTAGGTCTTCTTTAGTTCCTTCCTTTACTGTCACTCCCTTTTTTGTTGCTAAACGTATATTATATCTCCATTTTTGTTTAAAGCCTGCTAAAATTTCATCTTCTGTTTTTCCTTTTATGTCTAATCTAAATACATATCTTGGCTGTATTTCATCTTTAAAGTCCTTTGCATCATCTTTAATTCTATATCCTAAGTTCGTTACTATATTTCTAAAATCTTGGTCATCACTTGTAACGTCTGGTTCCATTCTTAATACAATTGCGTTGTATTTTTTAGCTAATTCTTTTGCTCCATCTGTTAATTGTTTCATTACTGACATGTCATGAATATCACATACTGGTCCTCTTGATGAGTACATTATATTTCCAAATATCGGCATTTTTCGTATCCACACGCATAGCGAACCTATTATTTCTCCATTATTTCCTTCTGCTAGAATGACTTCTGGTTTCCAGTTTGGCTTTTTGACTTCAGCCCATTCTAATGATTGTTGAAAGTTACATCTTTCATGATTTTCTAAAAATTTTTTATATTGCTTTTTACTTTCTTCATTATCTACAAATTTCATTCTTCTTTCCTCTTTTATCATTATTTACAATATATTGCTATTTTACACTAATTTGCAAAAATTTACAAGTGTATTAATGCAATAATTTAGAACCTTTTTGATATTTTTTAAATTTCTCTTTACTTTTTTTTATAACTAATATAAAATAACCTTAAACTGGATATAATAAGAAAAAATTTTGGAGGAAACAAATGAAGAACAAAAATGAATTAAACTATAAAGACTTAAAAATGACTTGTGATCCTAACATTTTTAAGTTTGACACAACAGAAGAATTAGAAACAATACAAAGTGGAATTGGACAAGACCGTGGTATTAAAGCACTTGAATTTGGTTTACAAGTAGATGTGAAAGGATACAATCTATACTTAGAAGGTCCTAGCGGTGTTGGAAAAACAATGTACACAAAAAATTATTTAGATAAAATTGCTCCTAAGAAAAAAACACCTTCTGATTGGTGTTACATCTATAATTTTGATAATCCAAATGAACCTATTGCAGTAGAATTACCTGCTGGTCAAGGAAAAGATTTTAAAGAATCAATGGATGGATTTATTAAAGAGATTAGAAAAGATATTCAAAAAACTTTCAATAATGATGATTTTGAAAAAGAAAAATCATTAATCAAACAAGAATTTGAAGTAAAACGTTCTGCCCTATTAGAGAAATTAAATGCAGATGCTTCAAAATATGATTTTCAAGTTAAAGCTGTTCAAAACGGTATTTATATGATGCCAATTGTAGATGGCAAAGCAATTGAAGAAGAAGAATTTGAGAAATTAGATGAATCAATAAAACAAGAATATGAGCAAAAATCTGCATTTGTACAAGAACAAATTATGAATGTAATTAATCAAATCAAAGAAATTGAACGTCAATCTGACAAAAAAATCTCAGAATGGCAGTCAAATGTAGCTTTACTTACTGTTAATGCACATATTAATTTCTTAAAATCAAAATACAAACGAAACAAAAAAATTAATCAATTTTTGAATGATGTAAAGCAAGATGTACTAAAAAATATACCAAACTTTTTAGAAGATGAAACTAATAAACCTCAACAGCCTCAAGCACCAGGTCCAAATAATAAGAAGCCTGACCCTTGTTTAAATTATCGTGTCAATTTATTTATTGATAACTCTACGCGTGAAGGTGCTCCTGTTATTATGGATTCTAACTATTCTTATCACAATATTTTCGGTTCTTTGGAATATGAAAATTACTATGGTTCATTAAAAACTGACCATACAATGTTAAAGCCTGGTCTTATGCAAAAAGCTAATGGTGGTTATATTATTTTTCAAGCCAAAGATTTATTAGCAAATCCTATGTGCTATGAAGCATTAAAAAAAGCCTTAAGAGTAAAAGAAGTTAGCATTGAAAATACAGCAGATCAACGTTCTTCTATGGTTTTAATTTCTTTAAAACCAGAACCAATTCCATTGAATTTAAAGGTTATTTTAATTGGAAGTCCTAGTATATATCAAACACTTTTGTCAATGGACTCAGATTTTAGAAAATTATTTAAGATAAAAGTAGAATTTGAAGATGATGCAGTAATCAATCCAGAAAATCTTCAAAAACTATCTCAAATTGTACATGGTTTTTGTGAAAATGAAGGGTTACCTCATTTAGACAAATCTGGTATGGCTAGATTAGTTGAATATGCATCTCGCTTAGCTGGAAGTCACAAAAAAGTTTCTACACGTTTTGATGATTTAATGCAAGTAATAGGTGAAGCTGGAACTTGGGCTAGAATTGCAAAATCTAAAGTAGTAACTGCTGAATTTGTTGATAAAGCTTTGTCAGAAAGAATTGATAGAGTAAAAAAATATGATAGCAAATATCTACAAATGATAAAAGAAAATACTCTTTTAATCAATACTTCTGGTTTTGAGGTTGGTCAATTAAATGGTCTTACTGTTATGACTATTGGTGACTATACTTTTGGAAAACCTGCAAAAATTACTGTTAATACTTATGCTGGTCAAAATAATATAATTAATATTGAAAGAGAAGTTGAAATTTCTGGTCCTTCTCATTCAAAAGGTGTTCTTATTTTAAGTGGATATTTAGGTGAAATGTTTGCTCAAGATATTCCTTTGTGCTTAACTGCTAGTATTTGTTTTGAACAATTATATAACGGTGTTGACGGAGATAGTGCTTCTAGTACAGAATTATATGGTTTGCTATCTAGTTTGTCTGGAATTCCTATTAACCAGTCTATTGCAGTAACTGGTTCTGTAAATCAAAAAGGACAAATCCAGCCAATTGGTGGTGTTAATGAAAAAATCGAAGGATTTTTCCAAATTTGTAAAATGAGAGGTCTTGACGGTTCTCATGGTGTTATGATACCAATTCAAAATGTTGATAATTTGCAGTTGTCTGATGAAGTAATTGAAGCTGTTAAAAATAAACAATTCCATATTTATTCTGTTTCTACAATTGAAGAAGGAATTGAAGTTTTAACTGGTGTTCCAGCTGGTAAAAAAGACCGCGATGGTCATTTCCCTGCAGGTACAATTAATCATTTGGTTTATGAAAAATTGAAAAAATATGCAGAAATAAGTAAAAAAATGAATTAATGATTTAAAAGAGATAAAACTCAGTTTTATCTCTTTTAAAAAATATTTTCCAAATTAAAAGCATATCTATCTTCTATGTGCCTTATTAAAAAAGCACTTGTATCTAATTCACTAATTGAATCCCCATATTCTCCTGTTTCAATAAAACTTTTCATTTGTGTTAGACTAGTTTCTATTTTTTCTAATTCATTATGTTCTATATAATATGATAGTTTTTCATGTCTCTCTTCCCATTTTTTTGAAAAATTATCAACTTCTTCATTGATTTTCTGTGTTTCTATTTCATCTTTTGCTATTTGTTCTCTCAATGCAGTTAATGAATTTGACAACTCTATTACTGATTCTTTTGTGTAATTTTGTGTTATGCTATTTCCAAAGAATATAGCAATTACAATTACTATACAAATAATAGTTTCTTTTAACATAATCCTACTCCTTTTTTTGACAAAAGATTTGGCCTTTGCCATCAATAGTTACTACTAAAGCTTCCTCTGGTAACATTTTAAATTTTTCTACCTGCTTCTTTAACCATTCATAATTTTTTCCAATAGCTTGCAAATTTTCTTCCATAATTCTACCATCTATTACTAAATCATAAGGAATTCCTTCATACTCTGGCTGTATATTAAAATCTTCAGGAATTGTATTCCTTTTTTCTGGTTTTTGAATTACAGTTACTTGTCCACTTGTTTCCAAAATTGCATATTCTACATCTCCTAAATTTACGACATTATTTCCTCTTAATCTTTCTTGTAATTCATTAATTGTAAAACGTTCTCTTTGTAGCGCTTTTTCATCGATTTTTCCTCTATAAATTAAAATTCTTGGCTTGCCACAAATTATTTCTCTTCCTTTTAAACTTTTCATATTAATAATAGAAATGATTAGATGCATAACTAAAAGTCCTAAAATTGGTATAATTCCATTAGAAATTGGTATTCCTGTCTCTGTCATTGGGATAGATGCTAAGTCAGCTATCATTATAGAAATTGCCAATTCAAATGGTTGTAATTGTCCAATTTCTCTTTTTCCCATCAATCTCATTACAATCAAAACAATAATATATAAAATAATAGATCTAAAAAATGTAATTAACATAAAAACACTCACTTTTCTTTTTTGTTTTATTTTTTACAAATTTTAACTATTTTATGCAAGTTTTTTTGAATAAATAAAATTTTTTTGAGAATAATAATTTTAGAACCTTTGAAAAAATGACAAAATGAATTTTATATTCTAAGGAGGTTAGACTTATGTCAGAAGCTCAGGGAAATCAAACAAAATCATCAGGAGCTTCTACTGCATGGCAAATTATAGGTAGATTAGTTGCTTCTGCAGTAGTATTAGCAATTACTGCATTTTTTACACCAGGATTTACCATTAATAGTTTTTGGACTTTAGCTATTGCTGCTGTCGTCCTAACAGTTATTGATTATTTAGTTATCAAATTTACTGGTTTACATGCCAGCCCTTTTGGTAAAGGTTTCGTAGGTTTCGCATTAGCAGCTATTATTTTATATGTAACACAATTCTTTGTAGCAGGATATTCAATATCTTGGATTGCTGCTATAATTGGTGCTTTAATCTATGGTGTAGTTGATTACTTTATTCCTGGAAATCAACAAATGTAGCAAAAAAATTGATTTTTAAAATGACTTTAAGGACGGAGGAATAAATTATCCTCCGTCCTCAAAGTTATCGTTTTTCTATTATTTCATTTTTATTTTTATAAATACTATTTGGTGGTATTACTCCCCTTACTGATGATAAAGGATAGATATTAGAATTTTTTCCAATTACTGTTCCTGGATTTAATACACTACTACATCCAACTTCTACTTCATCACCTATCATAGCTCCAATTTTTTTTATTCCTGTTTCTATTTGTTCTTTTCCTTTTTTGATTACAACTAATTTTTTATCAGATTTGACATTAGATGTAATAGCCCCTGCTCCCATATGAGATTTATAACCCAAAATAGAATCTCCTACATAATTATAATGAGGTACTTGTACTTTGTTAAATAAAATAACATTTTTCAATTCTGTTGAATTTCCAACTACTGCTCCGTCTCCTACAATTGCTTTTCCTCTAATGAAAGCACAATGTCTTATTTCTGCATTTTCTCCAATAATTGCTGGTCCATGAATGTATGCACTTGGCATAACTTTAGCTGATTTTGCAATCCATACATCTTCTCCAATTTTTTCATATTTTTCAGCATCAAGCTTGTTTCCTAATTCTAATATATAATCATTTATTTTACTTAGTGCTTCCCATGGATAAGTTACACTTTCTAATAACTCTTTCGCAATTGTTTCCTCTAAATTATATAAATTACAAACTTTACATTCTTCCATATTTTATTCCTCATTTTTTCCAATATTTTTCATATAGTTCTTTTGCTGTTTTAGGACTATCAACACCTTCCTTGTTTTTTACTGGTGCGAAGTCATCTTCCCTTTTTCCTCTTAAAATTGCTATATCATCAAAAAATTCAAATGCATCAAATATGAATGATTCAAATTTATATGAATTTGGTTCTTCTGGTATAACTTCTCTTCCATTTTCATCTATGTATGAGTTTTTCTTAAATGCACTATGGTACATTAAATGTTCTTTACTAACTTTTTCAATAGCTTCAATTGTATATAAATTACACATAATATGTGATTCACCATATTTTAGTTCTCCATTTTCATCTACTTCTTCTGCCATTTTGTTAGGAAGTTCTGTGTATTCTATTACTTTTGGATGACCATTCATTTTACAAAATACACCAACTCTTTCATGTGGATTTGCTTTTACTACGGATTTGGATGCAATTTGTACTCCTTTTTTTATTGCCATTCCTAATAAAGTGACATCTACCATTTTTAAAAGTACATTGTCAACACTACCTATAAATACCCATTTTATTCCTCGTTCTTTCATATCTGCTAAACAACCACTAACTCTTAAAGAAGAATAAGTTCCCCCATTTCCATCAGATGCTTCTTTTATCTTATTTTCTTTACTAATTAGAAGTTTTCCTTCTGTATCTATTAGTGGCAATTCACTTTGAGTAAATATAATCACATTTTTTTTGTCATATCCAAAATAATTATTCTTTTTTAGAAATGTTTCTGTTTCTAAATTATTTTCTTTGCTTGTCATAATATACCAAGGAATTGTTGTTTCATATTTTCTATTTGCTTCTTTTAAATTTTCTACTAATATTTCAAATAGATATTTTCCTTTTCCATATACATCTAATTTAAATGTACCTTTTGGTCCTTGATGACCGAAGTCTGGTCCCTTGACCTCCTGCCATTGTTACAACTGCATATTGTCCATTTCTTACAACCTTTTCTCCTAAATCATCAAATTCTTCTTTTTCATTTTTTGTCAATTTTGCTTTGTCTAAATATGAAATATTTTCTATTTTATTTTCTTTTATTTCAATTCCTTTTTTGGTGTCATCATATAGTTCCATAAGTTGATGAAAATCTATTTTATTGATTTGTTCGATTAGTTCTTCTTTTTCTTTTCCTTCTAGTTTGTTTAATAATTTTATAATGTGTTCTTGATGGTATGTTTCTAATATTTCTAGCGCATCTTGTGCTTTATCCATTTCCTACTCATTCCTTTCGGCCTTTCCATTTTTGATATATTATATGTAATTCTATCATATTAGTTTCTATTTATCAAGTTTTTTCACATTTAAATACAAAACTATAAATTGCAATATTAAGTGTCCGCTTTTTCTATACAATGTAATTGATTATTTTTATGCTACCTCTAAAGCTGTTT
>CANRLE010000056.1 GCA_947631385.1 uncultured Clostridia bacterium
GAGGACCCCTTGTTTTTTATTTTTCATATTGATATAATAACCATATCAAATTTAAGGAGGTATAGATATGTCAACACCACACAATGAAGCACATTTAGGAGATATTGCCAAAACTGTTATTATGCCAGGTGATCCTTTACGTGCTAAATATATTGCAGAAAATTTTTTAGAAAATGCAAAATTAGTAAATCAAGTTAGAGGTATGTATGCATATACTGGAACATATCAAGGAAAAACTATAACTGTAATGGCTTCTGGTATGGGAATGCCTAGTATGGGAATTTATTGTTACGAATTGTACAAATTCTATGAAGTTGAAAATATAATTAGAATTGGTTCTTGCGGTGCATATAAGCCAGAATTAAATCTATTTGATATTATTTTGGCTGACAATATATTTACAGAAGGAAATTTTGCACTTACTTTAAATAATGATTACTGTCATATAGTAGAAGCAAGTAAAGAATTAAATGAAAAAATTTTAGATACAGCATTAGAAAAAAATATTAAGATTATTACCGGAAATACTGTATGTACTGATTGTTTTGATGTTTATATGACAGATGTTAATCAGTTTTTAGATAGAATTCCTAAAGATTTTAATCCTATTAGTGCTGAAATGGAAGCTTTTGCATTATTCTACACAGCAAAATTACTTAATAAAAAAGCAAGCTGTTTGATGAGTGTTGTAGATTCAAAATTCATTACTGATATTGCTACTGCAAACGAAAGACAAACCGGTTTAAATACTATGATAAAGTTAGCTTTAGATAGTAGTATAAAAATATAAAAAGGCATTCTTTTTAGAATGTCTCTTTTATTTTTTTATAGATAAAATTTTATATTTCATTACACCTGCTGGTGCATTTACTTCTACTACTTGATTTTTCTTAGCTCCTAACAAAGCTGATCCTAGTGGTGATTCATTAGATATTTTATTTTCTGCTAGATTAACTTCTGTTGAACCAACAATTGTATATTCTACTTTTTCATCAAATTCCATATCTAAAACTTTTACAATATTTCCAACTTGTACAGTTTCTGTATCAATATCTTTTTCATCAATTATTTTTGCATATCTTAATTTATTTTCTAGTTCTGCTATTTTTACTTCATTTTCTGCTTGCGCTGTTTTAGCTTCATCATATTCTGAGTTCTCAGATAAATCTCCAAAACCTAATGCTACTTTTATTCTATCTGCTATCTCAGCTCTCTTTTCTGTTCTTAAAAAATTTAACTCTTTTTCTAAGTTATCATAACCTTCTTGTGTTAATAATACTTCCTTTTCATCCATGATAATTCTCCTTTCAAATGCATCTTATTAAAAAATCTTTTACTATATTACGGCAAAAAATTCAATTTGTCAAGCAAATCTTAATTTTTTATCAATTCTTTAGCACCTTTCATATAATCAATACCTGAAAATATAGTAGCTATTGTTTGTATAATCATCATAACTGTTACAATCAAGTTCAAAATAAATTCTCCCCCTTGTAAACGTCCTGTAAAACAAACTCCAAAGCCATATAAATCAATAAAAGCTAAAATAATTGCTATCATCTGTGTTACTGTTTTTAGTTTTCCCCATTTAGAAGCAGCTATAACATTTCCACCCTTTTCTACTGCTACTAATCTATATCCTGATACTAAAAATTCACGTGCTAATACAATTATTGGTATCCATGCTGGTAATTTGTCCATTTCAACCAACATAACCATAGCAGCTAAGACTAGAATTTTATCAGCTAATGGATCTAAAAATTTTCCAAATACTGTTACTTGATTATTCTTTCTTGCTAGATATCCATCTAATTTATCTGTTAAAGATGCTAAAATAAAAATTACATCAATTAACCAAAATTCGGTTGGAATTCCAAATAAATCTCCTTTTACTCCTAAAAAAGGAATTATAACCATAATCGGTACTAAAATCATTCTAAATATTGTTAATTTGTTTGGTAAATTCATACTTCCTCCTTTTATTTTAGTAATTCTATTGCTTTCTGTAATTGTGTATCATCTTTCTCTTCGACTAATAAAATATTTTCAACTGTATCTGGTAATTCTACTTTTTCATCTGGCTCAATTCCTACTTCATTTAACTCTGCTTTATTTGGAGTTAAATATTTAGTTGTTGTGATTTTTAGTCCACTTCCATCTGTTAATGTTAACACTGTTTGAATAATACCTTTTCCAAAAGTCTTAGTTCCAACTATTTTTGCTTTTCCTAAATCTTTTAATGCCCCTGCCAAAATTTCTGATGAGCTTGCTGTATTTTCATTTACTAAAATAACAATTGGTACTTTAATTATTGGTTCATTTTCTGACTTTTGAATCTCCTCATTATTATTCTTATCTACTTCATATAAAAGAATTGAATCTTTATCTGCTATATAATCAGCAATTTTTAATGCCTCCTGTACAATTCCCCCTCCATTATTTCTAAGTTCAATGATAAGTGATTTTATATCTTGTTTTTGCAATTCTTCATATTTTTCTTTGAAGTCTTCTGCAGTATTTTCGTCAAATGAAGAAAATTCAATATATCCTATGTCGTTGTCTATGACTTTTCCTTCTACTGGATTAACTATTATATTTTCACGTTCTATATCAAATGTCAATGTTTCATTTCCTCGTAAAATTTCTAGTTTAACAGAACTTCCTTCTTCACCTTTAATTTTATGAGAGGCAACTGTCATCTCGTCAGCTGTGTATTCAACATCATTTATTGAAACAATAAGGTCTCCCGGTAAAATTCCTGCTTCTTCAGCTGGAGTATTTTTTATAGGTGCTAATACTTGTATTTTATTTGCCTCTGTATTTTTTATCATATAAATACCTATACCGACGAAATTTCCCATTGTATCTTCTAAATAATCTTTCATATCATCTTTTGATATATATTCTGTATAAGGATCTCCTAATCCTTCAAAATACCCTTTAATTGCTCCTTCTTTTAATTTTTCTTCATCTATGTCTCCTAAGTAATATTTATCTATAATTGCCCTATAGTCAGTTAGAGCTGAAGTTATAGTAGATTCAGATGACTTAATTACATCTGAATTTAAGAAATATTGATACATTGCTATTGATGTTATAAAAAATGTAATAAATGCTACTAAAACAATTAGCATTATAATCTTATATACTTTAAATCTTTTCTTTTCTTCCATCATATTAACCTCCGATGTCTTTTTAGAATTTATGCACAATGCCGCAAAGGAATATTCCCCAATGCGACATTACTATAATTATATGTATATTTTTCAATTTTAGAAATAATTACGTGGATCTACTCTACAATTATTATAATTATATGGTGCAACTCTTACTTCAAAATGTAAGTGAGGTCCAGTTGAATTTCCGGAATTTCCAGATCTCATTATTTGTTGCCCCCTTGAAACTTCTTGTCCTTCTGATACACAAATCGAACCACTTGTACCATGAGCATACCATGTCTGTAATCCTCCAGCATGTTGAATAACTACATACGTTCCATAACTTGTTGTTAGATTAGCTGTCTTAAATACTATTCCATCAGCTGCTGCATAAACTGGTGTTCCTGATGGTACACCATAATCTATTGCTCCATGATAGCTTCCATCAGAATATGTCATAGTTGCAGTTATCTGACCTGATTGAACAGGTTTTTGAAGCACTCCACTTCCTCCACTCTGGTATGTTCCTCCACTTGATGCATTTCCTCCTGATGTTTGACCATTTTGTTTTTTCTTATTTAATGCTTCTACTTGTGCTCTATATTTTTCTTGTGCTACTCTAATATCTTTTTCAATTTGAGCACTTGCTGTTCTAAGTTCTTGAATATGTTCTTGTATTTTCTTCTCATCTTCTGTTAATTGTGCTACTTGCTGGTCTTTTTGCTTTTTAGCAGTTTGTAACTGGCTAGACATACTTTGTTTATTTGCTCTTGAAGTTGCCAATTCTTGCTTATCTGCCTCTAATTCTTTTTTAGCTTGCTCTATTTCTTGTTTTTGCTTTTGAATTTTTTCTAATAATTCTGTATCATTTGTTGCTACTTCTGTAATTAAATAGTAATTTGAAATAAGATCTGTAATGCTTTCAGAAGATAGCAAAAAGTCTAAATAAGATGTTTCTCCTGCTTCATATGTAGCCACTATTCTAGCATCCAATAGTTCTTGTTGTTTTTTATAATCTTCTTCTGCCTTTTTGATTTTTTCTTCTGACTCTTCTATTTTTCCATTTAGCTGTGATATTTGACCATCTAATACATCTATTTGAGCCTCATAGTCTGATATTTGTATAGATAGTTGTTCTACTTGTTGTACTGTTTCAGATTTTTGAGTCTGTACATTTTCTAAATCTTGTTGAGCTTGACTTTGCTTATTTTCTATCTCTTGCTGTTCATTTCTCAATTGTTGTTCTTCTGATGATACTGCTGCAATTGCTACATTGCTTTGCAATATAAGTGTTGCTACTATCATTATTCCAACTATTTTTACTCCTATTTTTCTCATATGTTCCTCCTTTAATTTTAATTAGTTGTATTTGTTGTGTTTGTAGTATTTGTAGTATTTTCTGTTGGCTCTTCAGTTGATGGCTCTTGTGCTTGTGGTATAATTCCAGTTGTCACATATGGTAATGGATCTGTCACCACACCATTTAGTCTTACTTCAAAATGAGCATGTGGTCCTGTTGAATAACCTGTTGAACCAACTTTTAAAACTGCTTCCCCTCTTTTTACAACTTGTCCAACTTGAACTAGTATTTGTGAACCATGTGCATATAATGTAGAAACACCGCCACCATGGTCAATTATAACCATATTACCATAAGCAGAATTCATTCCAGCTTTTGTAACAATACCATCATTAGCTGCTATAAAATTCGCTCCCATTGGTGCACTAATGTCCATACCTGTATGTAATTTATTAACATGTAAAATTGGATGATATCTCATTCCATATTTAGAACTAATTCTTGTATATCCCGGAACTGGCCATGCCAATTCTCCTCCAATATATTGAGTATTAATTCCATCCATTGCCAAAGCAAGTATTTCAGCATTCACTTCAGCATATCTAGCATTATATTCATCTATTTGAACTTGTAGTTCTTTTTCCCTTTCTGATAATCTAGAAATATAGTTTTCCCTTATTGTTTTTGTATTTTCTAAAATTCTAGCAGTTTTAGTTTGATTTTTTTTCATTGTTGCTAATTGTTCTTGTTGTGCATCTAATTTTTTCTTAGTTAACTCAATTTCATCCTTTTGTTTTTCGCAATCTTCTAATAATTCAGTATCATAATTTGCCAGTTCTGTTATTAGAAAATAATTTGATAAAAAATCTGATATATTTTTAGAACTTAAAATTACATCTAAATATTGTGTTTCACCTGTTTCATACATAACTACAAGTCTTGCTTCTAATAATTCTTTTTGTTTATTATATGCTTCTTCTGCTATTTTAAGTTTTCCCCCTACATCATCAATTGAAACTTGCAAATCTGCTATTTTATTATTTAATTCTTCTAATTCCGTTTGTGAATTAGCTATTTTTTCGTTTAATTTTTCAACCTGCTCTAAATTTTCTGATATCTCTCCTTGTACTCCTTCTAACTCTCCAGTTGTTTCATTTATTTGATTTTGTAACTCCTGTTGCTGTGTTTGTAAGTCTTTTGTTTCTTCTGCATGTACATATGAGATGATACCCAAGCTACAGATTAAGAAAGTTAAAACAACACATAAAGTTTTACGCATGTTTTCTCCTTTATACTTTTAAATATTTTCTCATAGAAATAACACTTCCTATGGCTCCAATTCCAATTCCTAATAACATATATACAAATATAATAGAGTTAAACATATCACTAAATGTTACTAAACTCATATTAATTTTCTGCATAAATGATGAATTTACCATTTCTTCTGCTAACATACTATATGCTGTTCCTACAACAGCAATTGATATAATACTTGAAACAATACCTATAATCATACCCTCTACCATAAATGGCCAACGAATAAATCCATTTGTTGCTCCTACATATTTCATGATAGAAATTTCTTTTCTTCTAGCATGAACTGTAAGTTTTATAGTATTTGCTATGATAAATATAGAAATTACAATTAGTAAAATTAAAATAACTCCTGTAACAATTTTTATTCCATTAGCTAAATTGATTAAAGTTGTTACTGTTTCATCACTTGCGGTTATTTTCTTGATATGATCAAATGTCAATATTTGTTCTTGTACCTCTTTACTTTTTGTCAAATCTGTTAATGTTACAACATAAGAATCTGGAAGAATATTATTATCATCATATCCATCTAATAAATCTTTCTTATCTCCAAATTTTTCTTTCATATGGTTTAAGCCTTCTTCTTTTGAAACAAATACAGCTGTGCTTACACCATCTAATTTTCTTATTTTTTCTCCAATTTGCTCTACTTGTTCATCTGTTGCATCAGTATTAATAAAAACTTGCATTCCCTGTGCTGACTCAACTTCTTGTACAAAATGATTAATATTCTCTGTTAGTATCAAAAATATTCCAAAAATAATCATTGTGGCACACATAATCATAAGTGATGCACCTGTTGACTTTTTGTTTTTGAATACATTTCCAAATCCTTCCCCAATAAGATATCCAAATCTATTATATTTCACAATCATACCCACCTTTTTTATCATCTCTTACTATTTCGCCTTTGCGTATATGAATAACTCTTTTCTTCATCTTATCTACAATATCTTTAGCGTGTGTTGCCACTACTACTGTAGTTCCTCTCATATTTATATCATTTAATAAATTCATAATATCCCAAGCTGTGTCTGGATCTAAATTTCCTGTTGGCTCATCTGCAATCAGCATTGAAGGATTATTTACTAAAGCTCTTGCTAATGCCACTCTTTGTTGTTCCCCTCCAGACAATTCATGAGGATACATCTTAGCTTTTCCACTTAAACCAACTAAAGAAAGTA
>CANRLE010000057.1 GCA_947631385.1 uncultured Clostridia bacterium
TATGCCTTGAGCATTTGGTCCGCAACAAGTGCTACATGCACAATATGCGGTAACCCTAAACTTCCCAAGGTACTCTGTCTCTGTCTCTGTTTCCGTTTCTGTTTCTGTCTCAACTTCTGTTTCTGTCTCGGTTTCTGTTTCTGTCTCTGTCTCAATTTCTGTTTCTGTCTCTGTCTCAATTTCTGTTTCCGTCTCGGTTTCCTTCTCTGTTTCAATATAACCTGAATATGGATATGCCTCAGCGTCACTCCGAACACTAAGAACACTAATAACTGTCATTACTACAATTAATATTGCAACAATAACTGCTCCCTTCATTCGACAGTTGTACCGTATTTCTTTGTCAATCCATTTCTGTCCTCTCTTCATAATGTCTCTTCTCCTTTTTTCTCCTGTTTTTTAATAGCTTTTGCTATTCTTTTAATTATACCATATTCTACATAAAAATTCAAATTATACTAATAATATATATACATTTTGCTTCCTTTTTGAATACTAATTCCTGCCTTTGGAATTTGTTCCTTTATTAATGTATTTTCTTTATCCAGTTCTTCAGTTTCATTTTCAATTATCAATTCCACCTCACTTTCTTTAGCTATTTTTTGAGCTTCTTTTATGGTTTTTCCTTGTAAATCTGGTGCTTCTAATTCTTCTTTTATTTCTAATTCCTCTTGATTTCCTTGGCTTACCTCTAAATAAGGTAATATTTCACTAAATATCTGTCCTCCAACAGGTGCTGCAACACCACCTCCTTGGTGTCCCCCTTCTCCAGTTGGATTGTATAAAGTAACCAAAACCACTACTTGCGGATTTTCAATAGGAGCCACTCCACAAAAAGAAGTTACATACTTATTAGTATTAACGCCATCCTCTGAAGTACCTGTCTTTCCCCCTATTCGATATCCTGCTACTTTAGCATTCTTTCCAGTTCCTTCTGCTACAACTGATTCCATCATACTAAGCACTTTATCAGAAGTTTCTTTTGAGATAACTCTCCCCTTTGATTTAACTGGGACATCTTCTACTTCACCAGTTTCACTGTTAATAATTTGTTTTACAATTCTAGGCTGTATACTAGTTCCACCATTAGCAATACTAGATACAGCTGTTACTAATTGAATTGGAGTAATTTCAAATCTCTGTCCAAAACTAATAGTTGCTAACTCCACTGGACCTGCTTTATTTTCAGCTAAAAAAATGCTATTAGCCTCTCCTGGTAAATCAACTTCTGTCTTATTTAATAATCTAAACTTATTTAAATAACTATAATACTTTTGTACACCAAGCTGTTGACCCAATCCTATAAAAACAGGATTACAAGAATTCATTAAACCCATTCGCAAACTTTCAGATCCATGAGGTCTATAATATCTCCAACATTTAATCCTAACTCCTGCTACTTCAATTCCACCTGTACAAGTAAATTGACCTTGTTTATCAATATCAGTTACAAGACCTTCCTCAATCGCTGCTGACGCTGTTATTAATTTAAACACTGAACCGGGTTCATATGTATCTGCAATAGCTTTATTTCTCCATACTGCCTGTAAATTTTTTGTTTTTTCTGCTTGCTCCATATTATCCCATGATTGCTTTAATTCTTCTGTATATGCTTCATAAGGAGAATTTAAGTTATAATTAGGATATGTTGCCATAGCTAAAATATCTCCATTTTGTGGATTCATGACAACTACATTTCCACCATCAGTACAAAGATTATCAATACATGCTTCTTCTAAATATTTTTCTACTATTGATTGTACACTTAAATCAATAGTAAGCACTAAATCATTTCCATCAATAGCTGATACATAATTTTCTCCTTCTTCACCTATTTCTCCACCTTTAGCATCAGTATGACGTTGAATGGCACCTTTTGTTCCTTTTAGTTTTTCATCATACTTCGCTTCAACACCATCCAATCCTTGATTGTCACTTCCACAAAAGCCAATAATTTGAGAAGCAAGCGTATTATATGGATAATATCGTTTTGTATCTTCATCGATGTTTATTCCTGATGAAATCCCATTTTGTTCCATCCATATCCTTAATTGGTCTGTTTTTTCTTTATCTACCTTTTTACTTATTGTTTCAATAGAACTTCTTTTACTAACTTTTTTTAATGTTTTTTCATAGTCTAATTCAAATATTTCCGATAATATTTTTGCTACCTTTTCTTTATTCTCCTTTGCAATATTTCCTGGATTTACAGTAACAGTTTCTACTGTACTGCTTACTGCCAATATATTTTTTCCCGTACTATCATATATTGTACCTCTCTTAGGGTTAATACTCCTATCTAATGTCTGTTGTTGATAAGCCATACTTGATAACCATTCTCCCTGTATTAATTGGATATACCCTATTCTGCCAATTAAACAGCTAATAATAATAAAAGTTATAAAAAGGGTATTTCTCATTTTTTTCTTTCCTGAAAGTTTTAATGTCATCATAAAAAAATCCTCCTAATTCATTTTATTAGAAGGATTTTTATTTATGAAATATTTTATCTACAAACTCTTGAAACCAATTTTTTTCTTTTTTTATAATAACTTCTTCTGTTGCAGCTTCTACATAGTCTTTTTTTGGTAAACTAATATATTTTGTTTGTTTGTTTGTTAATTTTTGCATTCCTAATTTATTTTTTGCTAAATTTTCAATAGTATTTAAATTAACACTATTTTCGATATTTACTTTTAATTGTTCATTTTCTTTTTGAAGAGATGATAATTGCCTTTTCAAAGTTTGCACTTGACTAAATCTTTCGTTTATTTGTGAGTTTCTATAACTTATGGTTAATAGTAAGATAAATATACCCATAACAATTAAAGTTAATTTTTTTTGTCTTTCTTTTTGTTTTTTTGAAACTTTCACATTTTGTCTTGGTAAATCCTCTACTACTGTCAATTTATTTCTTTGTGTTTGTTTTTTTCTACGAATTTCAGGTTCTAGTTTTCGCGGACTTGTTTCGTATTCATATCTACTTCTTGCCATAAGTTACTCACCTCCTTAGTATTTTTCAAAAATTCTTAATTTTGCACTTTTACTCCTTGAGTTTTCTTTTAGTTCTTCTTCAGTAGCTGTAATTGGTTTCTTTGTTATTATTTTTCCAAGCGATTTTGCACCACATACACAATAAGGTAAATCACTTGGACATGTACATTTGCCTTTTGCTTCTATAAATGCATTCTTTACTGCCCTGTCTTCTAGTGAATGAAAAGTTATTACGCATAATCTTCCTTCTGTTGCTAAGCAATCTATACAATCTCTTATAGTTTGATATAATGGCTTAATTTCATCATTTACTTCAATACGAATAGCTTGAAATGTTCTTTTAGCTGGATGTCCATCATTTTGTTTTGATTTTGGTATTGATTTTTCTATAATTTCAACTAATTCTTTGGTTGTTTTTATTGGATGCTCTTCTCTTGTTTTACAAATATTTCGAGCAATTTGCTTTGAAAATCTTTCTTCTCCATATTCGTAAATTATCTTTGCTAATTCTTGTTCTTCATATTGATTAATAACTATTTCAGCTGTTAATTTTTGCGTCTTATCCATCCTCATATCTAAAATGCTTTCACCTAAATAACTAAATCCTCGATTTCTCTCATCTAATTGATATGAAGATACTCCTAAATCTAATAGAATTCCATTAACTTTGTCTATATTTAACTCGTTCAATATATTTTTAATGTTATCATGGTTATCATGCACATATTTTACATTAGAAAATGTCTTTAGATTTTCCCTTGCAGCTTGCAAGGCTTCTTCATCACGATCAATTCCAATTAATAGTCCATCATTTGAAAGTTGTTTTGCAATTTCCTTACTATGCCCTGCCCCACCTAATGTCCCATCTACATAGATTCCATTTGGCTGTATATTTAATCCTTGTAAACATTCTTCTAACATAACTGGTTTATGTTTGAATTCCAATTTAGCACCTCAAAAAATAAATTTTATAATTTATTGAAAAACAGCTAGTAATCTTTGAAAACTACCAGCTGCCTTTTTCATATGTTTACTTATCTTTTGGTTTTTTTTACCTTCTCTTATGTTTAATATTTCTTTTGTATTTTCATCTTTTGTATCTTAAAATTTTTTCCTTTGCAGTTTTTTCTTTAGCATTTAACTATCTTTTGTATTTTTTTCTTTAGCAATTTATATAAACTTTTTCAAGTTATATACCAAGTAATGTCATATTTTCTGCAATTTCATCTGCTGAAATATTTTCGTCACAATTTTGCCATGTTTGTTTGTCCCAAATTTCAAGCCTTGTTCCTACTCCTATAATAACAGCTTCTTTTTCTAGTTTAGCCGATGTTCTTAGATTATTAGGCAATAAAAATCTCCCTTGTTTATCAACTTCGCACTCTGTTGCTCCTGATAAGAAAAATCTTACAAAGTTTCTAGCATTTTTATCTGAAAGTGGTAGTGTCTTTAATTTTGTTTCGAAATTTATCCATTCATTTTGTGAAAACGCAAATAAACATCCATCTAACCCTTTTGTTACAATGAACTTTTCTCCCATGTCCATTCTTAATTTTGCTGGCATAATTAATCTGCCTTTTGCATCTAGAGAATGCTCGTATTCACCAATTAGCAATGAATTTTCACCTCTTTCACTTTACACCACTTTGCACCACTTTTCTCCACTTCAATTAAATTTTAATATAAGTTTTATAATTTTGCAATACTTTTTTTAAATTTTTTTCATTTTTTATTTTGAATAAAAAAGTTTAATATATTTTTGATACTATTAGTGTTATTAGCATTACTTTTTCTTATTTACAGTTCATTCTTTTTTTGAACTCAAATTGCTATACTTTGTTGTATAAAATGTAGGAGGAAATCTTATGAATAATCAAGAAAAAGTTTTAAGAAAAAATATTGGAAAAAAAATTAAATTAGCTAGATCAAAGGTCTCTTATACTCAAGAACAATTAGCTGAAAAGATTTCTTTGTCTCCAAGGTATATTAGTCAATTAGAAAGAGGCATTGCTTTTGGAAGTGCTACTACAATTATTAGTCTTTGTAAAGCTTTACAAATCAATTCAGATTTTTTATTTAATGATTTAATTAATAACAATACTGCGATTTTGGATAATATAACAGATGATAAATTTTTAGAAAATTATTTAAAATTAACTGAAGACAATAAAACGATTATATCTGCCTTTACAAATGAGTTAGTTAAAATTCAAAATCAAAAACAAATTAAGTTTCAATAGTCAATCCTTAATTCCATTTTAGTGAAAAATAAGTTTAAAAAAGACTGACTTTTTATTAAAAAGTTAGCCTTTTATTTCTCTTGCTTTTACAATTACTCTTAACTTACTATCGTTTGTACAAGTAATTAACGTTACTTCTTTCTTTCCATTTGTTAGTTGAGTGGTACAACTAACATCACTTGGATCTACTTCATATTTATTATATATTTGGTATTGAATAGTTTTTCCTAATAAGTCAGTTATTTCTACAATATCTCCATTTTCTAATGTTGGTACTTTACTAAAAAATCTATTATTTCGATAATTATGTCCTACAATACATAAATTTCCAACTTGGTTTGGCTCTGGTCCCCAAAATTTTGTTGGCGAAATTTTTATTAAATCTTCCGTTTCTTCTATTGTATCAGTTGGACCATCAATAACTGCATATTCAATTCCTATTTTTGGTATTTTAATTGTTGCTATTGTAGTATATTTAAATCCATTTTGTGTTGTCTGCATTTCTTGTGTCGGCACAGTTTGTACTTGTTCTTCTGGAATTTCTTCTTGTTCATTTTCATCTAAAACAACAATTAAAATATTGTTTTTTACAACAGTTGTATCTTGTGCCACAGTCTCTTGTATTGTCATGTTTTGCAAAATAGACTGAGATACTTCTTCACTCTTATTGCGATCATATTCTGCATAAATACAAACAGAGATTAAAATGCACAACAAAAAAACAGATAAAAGGAAATCTACTTTATAAATTTTCTTTTTTCTCTTTAATTCTGGCGTTATATATAATTTTTTAGTAACCAAAATTTGATTCATGCTAACCCCCTATTCATATTCTTTTTCAATTATATCATAAAAAATTTTAAATGAAAATAGTTTTTAATAAAAAATTAGAACCATTTGTTAAAATGGTTCATTTCTTTTTTAGTTTTGTGTATATGGTAATATTGCAATATGTCTTGCTCTTTTTACAGCAATTGTAATATCTCTTTGATGTTTTGCACAAGCTCCAGTTGTTCTTCTTGGTAAGATTTTTCCTTTATCATTTATGAATTTTCTTAGTTGTTCTGGATTTTTATAATCTAATACAAAATTCTTATCACTGCATAATACACATACTTTTTTTCTTTGTTTTCTAAATCTTGGATTATAATCCTCATCATAATTATTTTTGTTATTATTTCTCTTATTTTGTTTTTTATCTGACATTTTATCTTTCCCCCCTCTTTAAAGTTTAGAATGGTAGGTCATCACTAGAAGATACCTCAAAGTCTGCTCCCATATTTCCAGGTGCTGTATTACCAAATGTATTTTCAAAAGAAGAACTGCCACCTATTTCTGCTTCTCTCTTGCTGTCAGCAAAGTATGCTTCTTCTGCTACTACCTCAGTTACATAGTGTTTAGTTCCTTGGTCATCGTCCCAAGTTCTTGTTTGTATTCTTCCGATAATACCTACTTGTTGACCTTTCTTAAAGTATTT
>CANRLE010000058.1 GCA_947631385.1 uncultured Clostridia bacterium
AGCTGCAGATGTTGAACCTGAGAGTGCTGGTATTGAATGACTGTGGCTTGGTAATTGTTTTTCACTTAAAGTAACATTTTTTTGACCTCCTGTTTTGCCTACTGTATTAAATTCTGTTTGGTTTTCATCTAGTCCTACTAATGTTTGTCCTTTTCCATATCTTTCCCATGTTCCTCCTATAAATGTACTTGGGTTTGTCGAGCTAGTTGAAATATATAAACTTCCTATTGGATATTCTTTTAATTTTTCTTCTTGAATTTTTTTATTCATATCTTCTTTTGCTTGATCTATTAAATTTTGCGCTTCTTTTTGTGCTTCGTCTTTGGCTTGTTCTAATAATTTCAATAATTGTCCATATGTTGGATATTCATTTGATTCTATTGCTTCTTGATATGCTTGCTCCATTTTTGCTTGACTTACTTCGTAGTTTTCACTTATTTTTGCTGTTTCTTTTTTTTGATTTGCATTTTTGTTCATTACTCCCACGTTTATTAATAGTACATTTGCTAGTAAAAACATGCATATTACTACTGTAAATAATGTTATTGCTCCTCTTTCTTTTCTTATCATGTTATTTCCTCCTTTTTCTTTTATGTAATATTGTTATACCTTGCTTACCATATTTATACCATAACTAATTTAATTTTTGCAATAGATTTTAATGAAAATAATTTATTTCTTAAACTTAAAGACAAAATAAAAGATGAAAAATATTTTATTTTCATCTTTACACCAGTAATTTAAATATAGCAAAACTATTATAGAAATTGTTCCTTTTATATCTTAACATATTACACTCCATACTTTTTATTAATATTCTAATGAGTCATCATCTTTAATCCAATTTTGTACTTGCTCTATTCTGTATTCGGTTTTTGTATCACGCATGATTACCTCTTTTATTCCTGCATTTATTAACATTCTCTTGCAGAAAGTGCAAGGTTCATTATCTGTAACATATTGGTTAGTCCTTTTATTTATTCCTACTAAATATAATGTAGCTCCTATCATATCTTTTCTGGCAGCACTAATCATAGCATTTTGCTCACTATGAACAGATCTGCATTTATCATATCCTTTTCCACTTGGCATGTCACTTTTTATGCAGTAGCCTAAGTCTAAACAGTTTTTCCTTCCTCTTGGTGCTCCTGTGTATCCAGTTGATATGATTTCATCATTTTTTACTATAATGCTTCCATAATTATTTCGCAAACATGTACCTCTTTCTGCTACACTTTCTGCTATGTTTAAATAATAATTTATTTTATCAACTCTACTCATGATTACTCTACTCCTAAATATTCATTATAAGTAATTTCTCTGTCTATTACATTTCCATCTTCTTTGATATCAATAATACGATTTGCTACTGTTTGTGTTAATTCATGGTCATGTGATGTAAATAAAATGTTTCCTATAAATTTCTTCATGCCTTCATTGACAGATGTTATGCTTTCCATGTCTAAATGGTTTGTTGGCTCATCAAATATTAAGAAATTTGCTCCTGATAACATCATTTTTGATAGGACACATCTTACTTTTTCTCCTCCTGATAGAACTCTTACTTGTTTTAGTGCTTCATCTCCTGAGAATAACATTCTTCCTAAGAAACTTCTAACATAAGTTTCATCTGGATCTTTTGAATATTTTCTTAACCATTCGGTTAGGTTTTCATCTGTGTCGAATAGATAATTGTTGTCTTTTGGGAAATAGCTTTGTGTTATTGTTGTTCCCCATATTAGTTCTCCTTCATCTGGCTCAATTTCTCCTGCTATTATTTGAAATAATACAGTTTTTGCTATTTCATTGTCTGCTAAAAATGCTATTTTATCTCCTTGTTTTACGTCAAATGATATTTTGTCTAATATTTTAACTCCTTCGATTGATTTTGATATGTTTTTTACTTGTAAAATTTCTTTTCCCGGCTCTCTGTCTGGTTTGAAGTCTACATATGGATATTTTCTGTTTGATGGTTTTATTTCGTCTAGTTCTATTTTTTCTAGTGTTTTCTTTCTAGATGTTGCTTGTTTTGATTTTGAAGCATTTGCACTAAATCTTGCAATAAATTCTTGTAGTTCTTTGATTTTTTCTTCTTTTTTCTTATTTTGTTCTCTTGCTTGTTTTAATGCAAGTTGACTTGATTCATACCAAAAGTCATAGTTTCCCGGATAGACTTTTATTTTTCCAAAGTCAACGTCTGCTATGTGTGTACATACTTTGTTTAAAAAGTATCTGTCATGTGATACTACTATTACTGTGTTTTCAAAGTCCATCAAAAATTCTTGTAACCAATTTATACTTTTTAAGTCTAAGTCGTTTGTAGGCTCGTCTAATAATAAAACATCTGGATTTCCAAATAGACTTTGGGCTAGTAAAACTTTTACTTTTTCTTTTGCTTCGATTTCTTTCATGAGCTTATAATGGTTTTCTGGTATAATTCCTAAATCGTTTAATAACATGGCTGCATCTGATTCTGCATTCCATCCATCTAGTTCTGCAAATCTTTCTTCTAGCTTTGCTGCTTTCATTCCATCTTCTTCTGAGAAATCTGGCTTTGCATATATTTCATCTTTTTCTTTCATGATGTCATATAATTCTTTGTTTCCCATCATAACAGTGTCTATTACACTATATTCTTCGAATGCAAAGTGGTCTTGTTTTAAGACAGATAATCTTTCTCCTTTATCAATGCTAACATCCCCTTTGCTTGGTTCGATTTCACCAGACAATACTTTTAGAAATGTTGATTTTCCTGCTCCGTTTGCTCCTATAATTCCATAGCAGTTTCCTTTTCCAAATCGTATATTTACGTCTTCAAATAAGACTCTCTTTCCAAATCTTACGGTCACTCCGTTTGCGCTTAACATTTTATCTCCTCCTTGATTTTTATATAAGTAATTCTATTATTATTCCAGCAAATACTCCTATGCTGTAAAGCATTCCAACTATTTTGATGTTTTCTTTTATTCCTTTGTTTGTTTTAAATAATACAGCTAGTCCTACTCCTGCCCCAACTAATAGACCTGATATTAGGGTTGCTACTGAAATAACATTTTCTAAATACATTTGTGTTAGTATAACAGATGATGCACAGTTTGGTATTAATCCTATAATTCCTGCAATAATTGGTCCTAATATTGGCTTGTTTTGTAAAAATCCTGATATGTTTTCTTCTCCTATAAATTCAATTGCTATATTTATGATTATTGTAATAAGTAGTATGAATGTGAATATGCTTAATGTGTGTTTTAAGGCTGATTTGAATATACCATGCTCACAGTCACAGTGTTCTTTTTCGCATAAGTCTATTATTTTTTGCTCTTCATTTTTGTGTTTTAATCTCATTACTAAGTCTATGAATAGCCCTGCTATTATTCCTACAATTAGTTTAATACCTAATATTGCTAGTATTGTTGGAATTGGTACTGCTTCTGATAAGAATATTGGTAACATTTCATCTGATGTTGAAAGATATACTGCAATTAGTGTTCCTAGCGTGATTACTCTTGCTGCATATAAGTTTGTTGCTGAAACTGAAAATCCACATTGTGGGAATATTCCTAGTATACCTCCTATGATTGGTCCATATTTACCGGATTTTTTTATTGTTTCTTTCGTTTTGTCTTTTGTTTTGTGTTCTATGTATTCCATGATTAAGTATGTAATGAATAGAAATGGAAGTAATTTTATGCTATCTATAATAGCATCTATTAAAATATCTACCATATTTTTCCCTCTTCTTTCGTTTATTTATGATATCACATATTACGTTTTTTTTCAAGAAAAATGCTATAATGTTACAGTTCAGTCTTGTATTTTTTTGACTGAACTGTAAAATGTTAATATAAATGTATTTTATCTTCTGTTACATCCGCATCCATTGTTGCTTGTATTATTAGGCACAATACTTATTCTAGCTGTTACTCCATCTGTACTTGTAACTTGATAATTGAAACTATTATTGTTGTTATTTTCATTGCAATTTGTTACAACTAATTGATCTCCATTGTTGTTTTGATTTGTGTTTGCTGTCATTATATTATTATTACAGCAGCTGTTTATGTTTTCTCTACATTGTTCTTTTAGAAATCTACAAATAAGATAAGTAAGAAATGCTGTAATGAAACTTATAATTGCATAGACAATTGCAGCTACTAAAAAGTTTAAATCATCAACAACAAATGTTACTATTAAAAAAATGGCAAATATAATTGCAGCAACTAATAACGGATTTTTTAAAATTTTTTGTAACGCAATTGAAATTATAATAACAGCAATTGGCAAGGCAAAAAATATAAGTAAAATGTTCATTTTTTTCTCTCCTTTACATTTTTTACTATATTTTATGCCTTGCCTTATTTTTTTGTTAATTTTATATATATTCTACTTTCACTAAGTATAATCCTTGTGGTGGTAATGTTTTTCCAGCATTTTCTCTTTTTTGTTCTTTTATAATTTGTGGAATGTCTTCTGGCTCAATGTTTCCTAATCCTACTTCTACTAGTGTGCCTGCTATAATTCTTACCATATTATATAGGAAGCCATTACCAGTTAATTCTATCCATATTTTGTCTTTTTCTTTTTCTATTATTTCTGCTTTGTATATTGTTCTTATACTACTTTTTGCACTTGTTCCGCTTGCTTTAAATGCTTTGAAATCATGTTCACCTTCAAAGTATTTGATTGCTTTTTTCATTTTTTCTATGTCTAATTTCATTGGAATATGAGTTTCTAAGTTTCTATATATTGCGGTTCCTTCTTTTGTATTGTTTATTACATATCTATATGTTTTTCTTTTGCATGAAAGCCTGCTGTGAAATTTTTCATCTACTTCTTCTGCTGATTTTATTATTATTGATTTTTTTAAGTTGCTATTAATTGCTATTGCAAATTTTTCGATTGGAATGTTTGAATTTGTTTTGAAGTTTGCTACTTGCCCGCAATGCATGAACTCCACTATCTGTTCTTCCTGATGCTATTAGTTCTACGTTTTCTCCTGTTATTTGCTCTATGGCTTTTTCTATTGTCCCTTGTATATTTAGTTTGTTAGGTTGTTTTTGCCACCCGATTAAATTCTTTTCCATCATATTCGATTGTTAATTTTATATTTCTCAATTCCTTATTACTCGCTTTTCTTCATTTTTTCTTTTATTTCTTTTAGTTTGTTTTTTCTTTCTTTTTTCTCTACTGTAAATCTTTTTGTTACAATATTGCTTATTAAAATTTTCTTTAAGACGTCTTCTCTAACGTCTGCAATTAATGTTCCGTCTTTTGCTACTGATATTTTTCCTGTTTCTTCTGATACTATAACTACTATGCTGTCTGATTCTTTTGATATTCCAATTGCTGCTCTATGTCTTGTTCCTAATTCTTTGGCTATGTCTTTGTCGTCTGCAAGTGGTAATACACATGCTGCTGATACTATTTTGTTGCCTGCTATTACTACTGCCCCATCGTGTAGTGGAGTTTTTGGTTCAAATATGTTTACTAATAGTTGTGGTGATACGTCTGCATTCATTGGTATTCCGGTTGCTGCAACGTCTTGTATTTTAATGTCTCTTTCAAATACGATTAATGCTCCTGTTTTTGTTTTCGCTAATTCTGTTGCTGCTATTACAACTTTGTAAATGTCTTCTTTTGTTTTTGTTGATACATCTTTATCTATTCCAAAGAATTTTGTTAGTTTGTTTGTTCCTAATTGTTCTAATGCTCTCCTTAATTCTGGCTGGAATATTACGATTATCGCAATTACTCCTAAGTTCATTATTCCTGTTAATATCCAATTTAGTATTTTTAAGTTTAAAAGTCCACTTACCCATGTCGCTATTATTAATAATGCTATTCCTTTTATTAGTTGCCATGCTCTTGAACCTTTTACCATTTTAAAAAAGCAATATAATAAAAATATTACTATTGCTAAGTCTAGTATTAGTGTAATTAGTTCAAATGGGTTTCCTTGTAGTGATTTGATATAAGACATAATGTTTTCTTTGTAAAAATTTTCCCAATTCATTCCTAAATTTATTACCATTTGTTTCTCCTTTTTTTATCCTATTAATACGTAAATTAGTGTAGCTCCTGTTCCTGCTACCATTAGAATTGCTAGTATGCCTGCCATGATTTTGACAAATATTTCTCCTTTGTCATGTTGTCTTTTTGCCTGCTCTTTTTCTTTTTTCATGATTTTCATCCTTTCACTTCGTTTTCTATTATTTATTATAGCATATTTTATTGTTTTTTCAATCCCTATTTTGAAAAAGTTCTTGCGAAAATTTTTTTAAAAATTATTGCAAAATTTTAATTAGTTGTGGTATAAATATGGTAAACATGTATAAACAGAATAACATAATTGATTATATGAAAGGGAGGAATTACCATGATTAAAAAAGAAAGAGGAGCAATCACATTATTTACAGTAGTAATATGTATGTTTTTATTAGTAAATGTACTATTAATAAATATAGGGGTAATGAATAGAAATGCAAGTCAAGAAAAAGAAATAGCAAAAATAAGTGAAAATTACGAAGTAAGTCAAGCAAAGATGGAACAGGCATATCAAGAAGCAATAGAATCAAATGAATATCCAACATATGGACAACTATTAAAACTACTAGAACAAGCAAAAGAAGA
>CANRLE010000059.1 GCA_947631385.1 uncultured Clostridia bacterium
TACTTTTTTCTTGGAATTTTTTTAGATTTAAATTAATAAAGATATAAAATTTATTGATTGTGCCACTATTATAGTCCCTTTATCTCCAAAAGTCAATACTGCATTCCATAAATTCTTCCAACTACATAATGAAATATAATGCCAAGGCTTTTATAATTATATTTTGAATAACTGCGTAAGCGACCAAACGAACTGTGTGAGTGCGATTTGGAGCAACTGACATTTTAATTTTTTATTGTGGAAGTTGCGACACCAAAGTTATGAAAAAATATAATTATTAAAAGCCTTGGCATTATATTTCATTATGTAGCTGAATATTTACATATGAAACTTTCTAATAACCGCTTCTTTAATATCTTTTGTACATAACACCAGACAAAAAATGAAATTCACAATAGAAATACTAGTTGCAATAACACTAAATATCTTATTTTTTACCATATGCTCTGTCATAAAGAAAATTGGCAACATACTAAAAAGCACAATAATTAATTGATAAATAGCATACTTTATATACTTTTTATGACTTACAATAGTTAATATGAGCATTGTAATATTAGCAATCATAATAATAATAGGAATAGCAATATTAAAAGACCATCCTCTATATCCTATCTTATAATCAATATAAACAGTTAGTGCTGAAAGAACTATCGCTTGTAGTAATACATGTCCAGCTATATTAACATTATGCCTAATAGAATAAATAACTGTTATCCAAATATATAAAATTCCTGCATTTGCTAAAGCAGCCCATGGAATTCTAGGAGTAGTTACATGATTAATTTTCAATAATATCAATGCTACAACTATAGAAAAACATATTAAAACACTTATAATTTTATCTGTTTTTTTAGCTTTAATCTTTTCCGGATATATCATCTAAAACACCATTACTTTCTATTTCTATTTTAATTCCCTTTTCCTTTAAAAACTCATAAAAATTCTTTTCTATCCTATTATTTTGTATAATTGATGTAAACGAAAAAACTAATTTATCTTCAAAAGTACAACTAGAACATTTTATTTTTTCTACTGGCTCTGGTGCAATCAACATTAAAAAATAGTCAATATAATCTTTATACTTTCCTATAATACCAATTCTTCCAATATTTGAAAAAGTTGTAGTAGTATATTTTCTGATTTCAATATAGCTTAATCGAACTACTGCTTTTTTTATAAACAAAGGAATTGGTCGAATAAAAGGATTATTTCCTATCTTCACATTAGCAGACATTGTTCTCATTATTTCTGTTTCAGTTAATCTTTTTTGAAAATCATTCTTAACAAATTCTAATATTTTATCAAATGTGTTTAACTTATCTTTTTTCAACTCTGCTTCCAATGTAATATATGAAAAAAAATTAGACATTGTATCAGAAGGAAAATATTTCTTCAAATTAACTGGTATACACACTTTTACTGGTTTTTTCCCTTTATATTTAATATAATTTTCTTGATAAATACTATATATTAAAACAGCTGTCAAATATTGTGTAATCGTTGCTTCATTTTTCTTACACTCTCTTTTTAAATCTTCCAAATTAATAATTTCATGTATACAACTAATAGCCCCTAATTTTATCTTCTTTCCTCTTAATATATAAGCCTTTTTACTAGAAGCATTTGATTTAGCCTTTTTATCATAATTTTTCATATAACTATCTTCTGTATTATATTCTATTTTTCTAACTCGTCTAGCATCCTCATCTAATTCTTCTGGATACTTTAACTCTAAATAAGAATAAATAATTTCTTTAAAAAAGATAGCCCCACTACTTCCATCTGTTAATGAATGAAAGATATCAATATTAATTTTATTTTTAAAATAAGTTACTTTAAATAAATAATCATTATTACGTCTTCTGTCTATATATTTACATGGATAATCTGTTTCTTCTTCTATTTTAGGTTCTTTCATATTATCTTCTAAATAATACCAAAATAAACCTGCTTTCATTTTTACTCTAAAAGATTTGTATTTTTCTAATGCCTGTTTTACAGCTTCTTTCAATAAATTAGGTTCAACTGTCTCTTTTAAAACTGCTGACAAGCGAAATACTGTACTATATTTTTTTCCTGTTGATATAGGAAAAATTTTAGCTGAATTATCTAATCTTCTCCAATATAATTCATCTCTACTTTTCATTTACAATCTTCTTTCTTGCTAATATTATTTTCCTTATAATATCATAACTATAAATATAACTCAAGTAATATATTAATATATTTTGAGGATTATGGGGCCGTCCCCAATTCCTTAAAAATTTTGTATTAAAATGTATTGGCAAATAATAAAAATTGTGATACAATACAGTAAATTTTAAGATATATTGTCAAAAGATGAAAGGAAGGAAAAAATTATGGAGCTTAATAGATGTAGTAGATGTGGTAATTTTTATGTATCAGAGGGAAATGTATGCCCTAAATGTCGTATAAAAGATAGTGCTGAATTTTCAGTTTTTAAAGTATATGTAGAGGAAAATGGTTTTGAAAATTCTCTAGATACAATTTCTCAAGATACAGGAATTTCTATAAAAAATTTAAATAGATTTTTAGGATATGAAGAATTTCAAGTTTATCAAAAAGAAATGAATAGCATTGAAGAGTTAAAAAATGCAATTGGTAGATTAGGAAATAACGAATAAATTGAAGGGATGTAATTTAAATGGAAAATGTTTTTAACATATTAGAAGAAAGAGGATATATTGAGCAATTAACTCACCCACAAGAAATTAAAGAACTTTTTCAAAAGGAATCTGTACCTTTTTATATTGGAATTGATCCAACAGCAGATAGTTTGCATGTTGGACATTTTGTTTCTTTAATGGTTGCAAGTCATATGCAAAGATTTGGTCATAAACCAATTATTTTAGTTGGTGGAGGAACTGCAACTATTGGTGACCCTTCTGGAAAAACAGATATGAGGAAAATGCTCTCTCGTGAAGAATTAGATTATAATGTAGAATGTATAAAAAAACAAATTGAAAAATTTGTTAGTTTTGAAGGAGAAAATGCTGCTATTATTGTCAATAATGCAGATTGGTTATTAGATTTGAAATTTGTTGATTTTGTACGTGAAATTGGAAGTCTATTCTCTGTTAATAAAATGCTTGCTGCTGAATGTTATAAACAAAGATTAGAAACTGGTTTAACATTTTTTGAGATGAGTTATATGTTAATGCAATCTTATGACTTTTTATATTTATACAATAAATATGGTTGTAAACTTCAAATGGGTGGAAATGACCAATGGTCTAACATTATTGGTGGAGTTGAATTGATTAGAAAAATAGGTAAAGATGATTCTTTTGGGTTAACATTTAAACTTTTGACAACAAAAGAAGGAAAAAAGATGGGAAAAACTGAAAAAGGTGCTTTATGGCTAGACCCTAAAAAAACATCCCCTTATGAATTTTATCAATATTGGAGAAATGTTGAAGACAGCAGTCTTGAAAATGTATTTAAAATGCTTACTTTCTTGCCAATGGATAAAATCAAAGAACTTTCTTCTTATAAAGATGAAAAAATTAATGAAGCAAAAAAAATATTAGCATTTGAAATTACTAAATTAATTCATGGAGAAGAAGAAGCTAAAAAGGCTGAAGAAGCTTCAAATGCATTATTTAATGGTCAAGGAAGCCTTGAAAACATGCCTACTGTCAAAGTAGAAAATGCTAATATATCAATTTTAGATGCTATTATTTTAACTGGTATAGCACCTTCTAAAGGTCAAGGAAGAACATTAATTAACCAAGGTGGCATTTCTTTGAATGATAAAAAAATAACTGATAGCAATTATGTTCTATCAAATGACGATTTTTCTAATGGATATGCAATTCTAAAAAAAGGGAAAAAAGTATTTTATAAATTAGAGCTTAACTCTATCTAATGGGAGATTTTTATGAATCACAACTATTTAAAAAAATTAGAATTCTATAAAATAATAGAATTACTAAAACAATTTTGTACAACGATGCAAGCCAAAGAGCTTGCATCTCAATTACTACCAAGTAACAATATAAATGAAGTAAAACAGCTTTTACAAGAGACAAGTGAAGCTGTTAATTTAATATATCGCAATTCTGCTCCTTCTTTTTATGAAATTACTGATATAACTATAGATTTAAAAAAATTAGAAAGCAATTCTTCTTTATCTATAAAATCTCTTTTAAATTTAGCTCTTATATTTAAACTATCACAAGAATTAAAGGATTATTTTAATAAAGACTTTTTGGATATCACAGATTACCCTACTCTAGCTAATTTATTTAGTGAATTATATACAAATAAAAAAATTTATGAGCAAATTTATAATTGTATTTTAGATGAAAACACAATTGACGACAAAGCTTCTAAAACTTTACAATCAATTAGAAATCAAAAAAGAAATTTAGAACAAGCTATCAAATCAAAACTAAATGATATGATACACTCTTCTGCCTATTCAAAATACATACAAGAACCTATTGTAACTATGAGAAATAATAGGTTTGTAATTCCTATTAAAGAAGAATATCGTTCACAAGTAAAAGGATTTATTCATGATATCTCAAATGCTGGCTCAACAGTTTTTATTGAACCTCTTTCTGTTTTCGAAAAAAACAATAAATTAAATAGCATAAAAAAAGAAGAAGAATTAGAAATTGAAAAAATTTTACAAGAACTCTCAAAACTATTTTATCCTTATACAAAAGAATTAAAAACAGATATTGAAATAATTAGTAAATTAGATTTTATATTTGCAAAAGCAAAATTTTCAAAATCTATACATGCTACTACACCAATAATTAATACACAAAAAGAAATTCATTTAAAAAATGCTGTACACCCTTTACTAGAAAGAAGTTCTGCAGTTCCTATCTCTGTTGATTTAGGTAAGGATTTTTCTGTGCTACTAATTACAGGACCTAACACAGGTGGTAAAACTGTTACTTTGAAAACTGTTGGACTTTTAACTTGTATGGCATGTAGTGGTCTAAATATTCCATGTGATGAAAACTCTAGCATATACGTTTTTGATAACATATTTGCTGATATTGGTGATGAACAAAGTATTGTTGATTCTCTAAGTACCTTTTCTTCTCACATATTAAATATTGTTGAAATTACTAATACTGCCACCGAAAGTTCACTTATTTTATTAGACGAATTAGGTTCTGGTACTGATCCTTTGGAAGGTGCCAACCTTGCTATTAGTATATTAGATTATTTTAAAACAATTGGATGTTTGACTATTGCAACTACACATTATCAAGAATTAAAACAATATGCTCTAGTAACAGATGGTTTTGAAAATGCTTCTGTCGAATTTGATATTAATACATTAAGTCCTACTTATAGACTTTTAATTGGTATTCCCGGCAAAAGCAATGCTTTTGAAATTAGTGAAAAATTAGGATTAAACATGAGTATTATTAATAAAGCAAAAAGTTTTATGACTTCTAATCAGATAGATATTGAAAATTTACTTAAAAATATATATGATGATAAATCTTTAATAGAAAAACAAAAACAAGAAATATCACAAGAATTAGAAAAAGTTACCAACTTAAGAAAATCTCTTGAAAAAGATAATATGGAATTGAAAGAGCAAGAAAAAAATTTGATTAATAATGCCAAAATTAAAGCTAGAAATATTTTGTTGGAGGCTAAAGAAGATGCTAATTCTTTATTAACAGATATGAAAAATTTATCAAATGCTAAAGACTTGAATTCCTTAAGAAATCAACTTAATCAAAAAATTAAAGATATAAAATTAGACAGTTTATCTCCTACTTTACCAAAAAACAATATTCCAATTGATGATATTAAACCTAATATGGAAGTATTTGTTACTACTTTAAATCAAAATGGTATTGTTCTTTCCCATGTTTCTAAGTCTAATGAAGTACAAGTTCAAGTGGGAAATTTAAAAATGAACATTCCTATCGCTAATTTATCAAAACCAACTTCTTCCACAAGTAAAAATACTTCTGGCAGCTCTTCTTATTCTATTTCTAAATCGAAAAATGCTAAAACTGAAATTAATGTAATAGGTCTTAATGTAGAAGAAGCTATTTTTGTTGTTGATAAATTTTTAGATGATAGTAGTTTAGCCAAATTACAAACAGTTAGAATTGTTCATGGAAAAGGTACTGGAAAATTAAGAAATGGTATTCATTCTTTTTTAAAGAATCATCCACATGTTAAGTCTTTTAGACTTGGTACTTTTGGTGAAGGCGAAATGGGTGTAACAGTAGTAGAATTAAAATAAAAAAGCCATATGAAACACAGACTCACAAGACAGAGAAAAAATGGGATTTACAAAGATAAAGCAGAAATTAACCTGCCTCCACATTTTTCTATTTATTAAAAAGTCCGTTTAAACCAATTTTTAATTTTTGTAAAAATTGATTCTT
>CANRLE010000060.1 GCA_947631385.1 uncultured Clostridia bacterium
CAACATTGCTATTCGGTTAATGGTGGAATTCTGGCTTATGTGGATGGTGATACGGTATATGTTATTCCAGTAATATCAAATGTCAAGGATTTAGTAAAATACTCTGGCGATGATATGGATAAATTCCAGAAAATGAGTTCTGTATCTGAAAATAACTTTTTTGTACCTCTTTCAAAAGGAGAAGTTCTTGAAAATCATGAGCTTCAGGCTCACTGGGAGTTTTTAAGAGCTGTGCAAGACGAATACTTTAGAAGATAATTCGTGAAACGTTAATCCTAGACAAGCATTGCACGTCTTGGAGCATTGGAGTCAGTTTCGACTGGCTCTTTTGTTTTTTCAAAATTATTTGATTTTTTAAAATTTTACAATAATTTAATCAAGAAGAAATTAAAAATAAATTTATAAAACATTTGCATTTTATAGAAATATATGTTACAATATTCAAGTAAAATAAAAAGACATTCCATAGGGAGGAATATAAATGGAAATAGCAAAAGGAATACTAATAGTAGTTTACTTTATAGTGGCAATAATATTAATAATATTAACACTAATACAATCAAAAGAAGATGCAGGATTATCATCTACAATAACAGGTTCATCAACAAGTAACTTTTTTGAAAAAAATAAAGGAAGAACAAAAGAAGGAAAGCAAAAAAGATGGACAATTATATTAGCAATAGTATTTGCAATATTAACAATAGCATTAGGAATTATATACATGGCATAAAATGTAGAAAAAAGGGCGGTTTTGTAAAAAACTTGCTCTTTTTGAGTTAAAAAGAGGAAAATGGGGCCGTCCCCAAATCCGCAGAAAGGGGAAAATTAGATTGGAAGAGCAAGAACAAAAAATTTTAGCACTTATGAGTGAAAAAGATTATGTGCCGATGAAGGCAAAAGAAATAGCAATGATAATGAGAGTGCCAAAACAGGAATATCGTGATTTTTTAGAAGTATTGGGTAACTTAGAATTAAATTTTAAGATTCAAAAGAACAGAAAAAATAGATACAAGTTAATGGAAAAAACATATTATGATGGTATTTATAGAAAAAATCAAAAAGGATTTGGATTTGTTAGATTAGAAAACCAAGAAGATGAAATTTATATATCAAAAGAAAATTCACTTAATGCTTTAAATGGTGATAGAGTTCTAATTGAGATATTAGAAGAATCTAACAAAGTAAAAAGTGCAGAGGCAAGAGTGGTAAAAATTTTAAAGCATGAGAAAGATACAATAGTAGGTATATTTCAAAATAATAAAAATTTTGGATTTGTAGTGCCAGATGACAGAAACTTTGGGACTGACATTTTCATTTCTAAAAAAGATTTTGGAAAAGCAAGAAATAATCATAAAGTATTAGTAAAAATCACAAAATATCCCGAAAATGGAAAAAAGGCAGAAGGAAAAGTAATTGAAGTATTAGGCAATGTAAATGAAGCAGGAGTGGACATGCTATCTTTAATAAAAGAGTATAATTTGCCATCAACATTTCCAGAGCCAGTAGTAGAAGAAGCAAAAAGGTATGAAAACAAAGTAGATAAAAAAGATATTCCTAATAGAATAGATTTTAGAGATGAAGACATTTTTACAATTGATGGGGAAGACGCCAAAGATTTAGATGATGCTGTTCGTGTAGAAAAATTGCAAAATGGACATTATAAATTGGAGGTGCATATAGCAGATGTTAGTTACTATGTAAAAGAAAATAGTTTATTAGACCAAGAGGCATTAGTAAGAGGTACAAGCATATACATGTTAGGAAGAGTTATTCCAATGCTTCCAAGAGAATTGTCTAATGGAATTTGTAGTTTAAATGCAGGAGAGGATAGATTTACATTATCATGCATAATGGAAATTAATGAAAAAGGTGATGTAATATCATCAGAGATAGTAAAAGGCATTATTAAAGTAACAGAAAGAATGAGCTATACAGATGTACAGGCAATTATTGATAATTCAAATCAACAAACAGTCAATAAATATAAACCTTATATATCACAATTTAAGCTTATGGAAGAACTAGCACATATTTTAAAAGATAAAAGAATGAATCAAGGATATTTAAATTTAGATATCCCAGAAAGTAAAATTGACTTGGACATCGATGGAAAGGTCACAAACATTTCAAAGTATGAAACAACTTTTGCTCATGAAATTATTGAACAATTTATGCTAACAGCAAACGAAACTGTAGCAGAGAAGTTTTTTTGGCTAGAAGCACCATTTATTTATCGTGTGCATGAAGACCCAGACCTTGAGAAAATCCAAGAGTTAAATAAATTCTTATTTAACTTTGGACTAAAAATAAAAGCAAACAAAGATAATATTTATCCAAAAGAATTTGCTAAAATATTAGAGGATGTAAAAGGTAAAGAAGAAGAAAAGGTTGTATCTAATTTGGTTTTGAGAACGTTGAAAGTAGCTAGATATGAATCCGAAAATAAAGGTCACTTTGGAATAGCTAGTAAATATTATTGTCATTTCACATCACCAATAAGAAGATATCCTGATTTATTTATTCATAGAATGATAAGTAAATATTTAGAAGAAAATTATGATGTTTCAGAAAAATGGATAGAAGAACATAGAGAACAAGCAGAAGACAGAGCTAAGCAATCGTCAGAAAGAGAAAAAATAGCAACTAAAGTAGAAAGAGAAGCGGAAGATTTGAAAAAGGCAGAGTATATGGAAAGCCGAATTGGAAATGAATATGATGGAATTGTGTCATCTGTTACATCTTTTGGCATATTCGTAGAATTAGAAAATACAGTAGAAGGATTAATAAGATTTGAAGATTTGGGAGATGAATATTTTATATATGATGAGGATAGAAAAAGACTTATCGGCGAAAAAACTAATAAAACTTATAAGATAGGAGATAAACTGAAAATTAGAGTAAAAAGCGCTAGCAAACTATTAAGACAAATAGACTTTGAACTATGAGAAATTGGAGAAATTGAAGGATTTGGGGACGGCCCAAAATCCTTCAATTCCTTCAATTTCTTAGTACATCCATACCATTACATTTGAAAAAATAATGACTAAGATAGAAAAGGTAATAATAACAATACCGCCGGACTTATTATTTAGAGTATTAATCTCATAAACAGCATAGCCAATAGTCTTTAGGAAAACATAAAGGCTAATAATTAAAAATAAAAAATGATAAACAAAACTTGACAAAATAATACCTCCTTTTATATTAAGTTGGTGAAGTTTCAGTAATTAACATACCAGATTTAACTGATGTATCGACAGTTACGTCAAAAAACGAATTTTTATAATTAGCATTCCAATCATAATTATCAAGTTGTTCAGTAGTAAAAAAATTAGTTAATGCATATTTACCAAAACCATTAATATCAGATTTAAAATCTTTAGCAGTTTTGTACAAATAATCAGATAATTCTGTTTCTAAATATTGATTACAAGAATTTGATATTAAATCTAAAACACCGGGATTCAAATATTTAGCATTATTAGACATAGAATAGATTCTGCCAGTAAATGAAGTTTTTAATTTAATAAAAGGAGTTGGAGTTGAAGTATCTACATCTATTTTAGGTGAACCTTTTGGAGTTAAGTAAATATCAATATAATCACTAGAGCCAGTAGGGTCTGGAACAGAAACTAAGAAACGGTCTATTTTATTTCTAATAATTAAAAGTGAAATAGTCTCTAGAGAAGATAATTCACCAACCAATTTATCTTCTTTAAAAACAGCAACACCAATATTTTCTGAACCATTTTGTCCTTCAATAGGTGAATTATTAGCTTTCACATCATCTTTACCTTGAGAATCAATTGAATCAGACATATCATTATTTTCAGTTGTAAGTCCTCCCAAAATAGCGGTAGGTTCATAAGAACGGCAAAGGAAACAATTGAAGAAATCACCAATTGTAGCATCTGGCATAAATCCAGTATATTTACTAGAATTTGTAAGAATTTCGTAATATTTTGAAGTCAAATTTTCAAGCTCAGGAGTAGTTTGCTGAATATAATTTTTAGCAGTACATTTACTAATAATAATATTAGTAGAAGGTCTTACTTGAGTATCATTAATTAGTGTATAAATTTCTTTTGAAATTCCTTCAGAAGCTAGTTTTTCAGAAAAGATAATAACTTTACAATGAGACATATTAAGCTGTTTTCCCATGTAACCATTCATTAAATTGATTGCGGTACTAATTGAAGAAGCTTCAACAGAATTTGTGATAGTTGGAGTTTTTTCCATAGTACCAGATTCAGAAGCAGGAGTAGTAGTAGAAAATTGAAAAGTTACTTGTAAAAGATTATCTTCTGCTTTATCTATGCCAATAGCAAGTATATATGCTAAATTGTCAATATTAAGAGACAGGTACGAGCTAGCGAAAGCAATAATGAATATTATTATTAAAATAAAAATAAATAAATTTCGAGATAGTTTATTCAAAAATATGACCTCCTTTAACTTTGATTTGGTGAAAGATTAGAATTTTTGCTTTTTTTCTTAGCTAAACTTGCAAGAATTAGAATACTAAGCCCTAAGCAAATTGGTATAGCTAAAACTAAGTAAGGGTAAATTTTGGTTTCAAATATATCAGCAATAGCATAGTTTTTAGGAATTAAAGCAATTCCAAGAATAAGTATCCCAAACAAATCAATTAAAGGTTTTTTTGTTTCAATATTAGTAAGCTTTTTAAAAATACTCATAGCAAATTTACTAACAATACTTAAATAGCAAGCAAAAGCTAAAATCCAAATAAGTAAAAAAACAGATTCTAATCTTTGAAAGAAACTTCCAAAATCAATAAATCGAGCTGCATTGTATAAAGGAGCGATTTCATCAGTTTTCATGAAAAACGAAAACATAAATAATAATATAGCAACACATAAAATTAAATATATAGCAGTTAAACCAATAGAAATAAAAGCTATTTTTTTCATTTTTTCGGGTTGCTTTAAATAAGGTGGTAAAAAATATAGAAACACTAAACCACCGAAACATCCTAGATTACTGAGACCTAGTACAAATGTATTAAATAGACCATCTCCAAAAATAGGAAACACCCTTTGAGGAACAAATTTATTCATATTAGCAAAAAACAAAAATACCAAACTAACTAAAACAAGAGGGATAATTAATAAATTTGTTTTCAAAGAAGCATTAAAATCTAAACGATTGGTAGCACAAACGGCAAGTATAAAAAGAGCAATAATAAAAATAATATTAGTCATAGGGTAGTAGACAATTTTTAAACTTTCACAAAAACTTCTAAGTAAAATACTTGAAGTAACTAAAAAATGAGCCATAAAAATAACACCAATAATTGTTTTAAAAACTTTACCACCAAGATATTCCGAAATATCTATAATATCTGAACCAGCAAAATTTCTTAACAATTTGACAATCAAGAAAGAAAGCAAAACTGCAATAATACCTACAAATATTAAATTAATAATAGTGGCTGATTTTGTTCTTGCCATAGCTTCTCTTGGCAAAGAAGAAATTGTACGGGCAATAATGACAGTTAGAACTAGCATAATAGCTTCTAAAGTGCCTATTTTAGTTTTTGTCATAGATAAACTCCTCCTAAATTATTTATGATATTTCCATTTCATAGAATATTTTTCTTGCTCTTTTTCTCGTTTTGCAGAAACATAAGTAGGACGATATTCTCGTTTCCAGATAGGGTTTAGTAAATATCCATTACCTTTTGAGTTACTAGCAGGAGCAAATGGGGTAGTATAAGAAACACCAAAAGATCTAAGACTACATACTAAACTTATATAAACAAATAAACCTAAGCTAATACCCAAAAATCCTGCCATAAATCCTAATAAGACAAAAGCGAAGCGGAAATAACGTAAATGGAATCCAAATGTATAATCTGGAATAGTAAAAGAAGCAATACCAGTAATAGCTACAATAATAATAAGGATTGGACTTACAATACCAGCACTAACAGCAGCTTCTCCAATTACTAGAGCTCCAACAATTCCGTATAGTAGAGCCAATAGCTGTAGGAACTCTTAAAACAGCTTCACGGATTAATTCAAAAGAAAATTCCATAAGTAAAATCTCTATAATAATAGGAAAAGGTACATTTTCACGAGATGCTAAAATAGAATAAAGTAGACCAGTTGGCAGTATTTCTTGATGATAGCTTGTAATAGCAACATACAATCCAGGTAATAATAAGGTAATAAATGCAGCAATAAATCGAAGAATTCTTAAAAAGTTAGCAAAATTGACCTTTAAATTAGTATCTTCTGGTGAAGTTAAAAAATCAATTAAAATTGCAGGCATAATAATACCATATGGTGAACCATTTACAATAACAACAACTCTACCTTTTAATAAATATTTGACAGCTTTATCTGGTCTTTCTGTTGCCATCATT
>CANRLE010000061.1 GCA_947631385.1 uncultured Clostridia bacterium
ATCTGGATTTATTTGTTTCATGGCTGTTGCTGCTGCTTCATTACCACTTAATCTTTCTCTTATACTCATAAATTATCCCTCCTCTTTCATAGCAATTGCACCAAATGGGCATACTTTTGCACATACACCGCATCCTTTGCAATAGTCATAGTTAAAATCTTCTCTTTTTAAATCTTTATTTACTGGAATAGCATCTTCTGGACATACTGGGAAGCATAGTCCACATTGTCTACAAGTGTCACTTAGAAAAACAGGACGAACACTTCTCCAATCGCCAGTTTTAAATTCTTTTGCATTTCCAGAAGTATAAATATCTCCACCCGGAGTCATTTCCTCCATAGGAGTTTTATTATTAATCTCTGTCATACTTTTTTAACCTCCTTTAAGGCTAGCTCTAAAGCCTTCATATTTCCTTCAATTACCTCTGGTTTTTTCGCAAATTTATGTTGGAAAGAACCTTTCATATCTTCTAATAATGCTTCATCTGACATGATACCACTTACTTTTACAATAGCTGCAAGCATTGGTGTATTTGGGAAATAACGTCCTAATGCTTCCTCTGATATTTTTCTAGCATCAATTGTGTAAATATTTCCCTTATATCCTTTCAATACATTTTTTAAGTAATCTCCTGATTTTGTTGTATTAATAACAATAGCACCATCTTCTTTTAATCCTGCTGTTACATCAACTGTTTCTAAAAGCGTGTCATCTACGACGACAACGTAATCAGGCTCATAAATGTTACTGTGAATTGTAATTGGTTCACTGCTGATACGGTTATATGCAGTTATTGGTGCTCCCATTCTTTCTGGTCCGTATTCTGGAAAGCCTTGAATATATTTACCAGTATTAAAAGCTGCATCTGCCAATAATAGAGATGCTGTTTTGGCACCTTGACCGCCTCTACCATGCCATCTAATTTCTATTAAATCATCCATGTTTGATTGGCCTCCTTTTTATTTTATTTTATGCGTTTAGTATATGCCTAAATATCTTCAATGTCAAGAGGATTATTTTATAGACTTAACAAAAGACTTGAATTTGGGATGTTGATTATTATATTCCCTAATTCAAGTCTTTTATTATAACTATTCCTCTATTTATTATTATCTCACTGGATAAACACTTACCTGTTTTTTATCTTTTCCTTTTCTTTCAAATTTTACATTTCCATCAACTAATGCATATAATGTATCATCACTACCTTTTCCAACATTAGTTCCAGGATGCATTTTTGTTCCTCTTTGTCTTACTAAGATATTTCCTGCTAAAACAAATTGACCATCAGCTCTTTTTACACCAAGACGTTTAGATTCACTCTCTCTACCGTTATGGCTACTACCCTGACCTTTTTTATGAGCCATGATTTTCACTCCTTTCAGTTTTCTTTATTTTATATCTCTCAATTTTATTTTCAATTTCTTAAGCTTCTACTTTTTCTGTCTTTTCTGCTTTTTTAGCAGCTGTTTTTATTGATGTAATTTCTACTTTTGTGTATGGTTGTCTATGTCCTTGTTTTCTTCTATAATTCTTTTTTGCCTTCATTTTGAAAACAATAATTTTTTTAGCTTTACCATGAGAAACTACTTTTCCTTCTACTTTTACATCTTTCACATATGGATTTCCAACTTGTATTTTTCCATCATCAGATACTAAAACAACATTATCAAATGTAACCTTTTTCCCTTCTTCTGCATCTAATTTTTCGAAAAATACAACATCTCCTTCTGCTACTTTGTATTGTTTTCCACAGCTTTCAATGATTGCGTACATTTTAAATGCACCTCCCTTATTTGTATACTCGCTAATCCTTAATTTTCAGGCAATTAACCCATAGTTAATGTTTTGGTGCCTTGACTAAGCGGATTACAGTTTTTAATTTTATCATATTTACCTTAATTTGTCAATTGTTTTTTCAAATTTTCTAATGCTATTTTCCTATGACTTATAGCATTTTTTTCTTCCTGTGACATCTCAGCATAAGTTTTGCCATTTTCTAGTTCAAATATTGAATCAAATCCAAATCCATTATTTCCTCGAGGTTCAAGTGCAATTTTACCTTCAACTTCTCCTCTTGATATAATAAATTCTCCACTTTCATAATATGCTATAACGCAAATAACTCTTGCTCTTCGCTCTTCTCCTTTTAAATTTTTCATTTTCTCTAAAATAGCTTGGTTTTTTTCTTCTGCTGTTGAATTTGGACCTAAAAATCTATCTGTATAAACTCCCGGCCAGCCATTTAATTTTTCTATACACAACCCACTATCATCCGCTATACAAGGTAAATCATTCAACTTTGATATTTCATTCGCTTTTTTCTTTGCATTTCCCTCAAAAGTTTCTTGGTCTTCACAAACTTCTATATTGCAATTTATATCATGTAAAGATAATAATTCATAATCCTTTAATATTTCTTTGATTTCTTCCAATTTTCCTCTATTATTAGTTGCTACCAATATTTTCTTCACTATCTTTCTGTCTCCATTTCACTTTTTTTGCTACATTCATTTATACCATTTTGAATTTGATTATTTTCCCATAGTTCATTAATACTATTTATAGTATTTTCTAATGTTTTAACACTATAATTATTTTCTATTATTTGTAACATTTCTTCATATATTCTTTTTGTATCACCATTTTCTACCATTAATGATAGATGACTTCGTTCTTGTATTATTTTTATTCTTTCATAAGCTGTCCTATATTTTTCTGCATCTTCCTTCTGTCCAGCATACTCTGCCCTTATAGCCAAAATTTTTAATTCTGTAATTAATTCTCTACATAAATTTTCTAATTTTCTTTTCTCTTCAAATTTCATTTTCCTACCTCTTTATTTTATATTTCAATTCTTTTCATAAATTTATCTTTTACTAATTCTTTCAATAAAAAATTATCTCGTTTTTCTAATTTTGAATCTTCTTGTAATATCTTAATAGCAGCACTTTGTACTGATTTTAATATAGGCATATCTTCAAATAAATTAGCTATTTTAAATTCTGGTAATCCATGTTGCATTGTTCCAAAGAAATCTCCAGACCCCCTTAACTCTAAATCCTTTTCAGATATAACAAATCCATCATTTGTATTGCACATTACCTTCATTCTTTCTCTTACTGTCTCACTTTTTCCTTCGTATTTTAAAATACAATAAGATTGATATTCTCCTCTTCCTACTCTTCCTCTTAATTGATGAAGTTGTGCTAACCCAAATCGTTCTGCATTTTCTATTACCATTATATTACTATTTGGGACATCTACACCAACTTCAATTACTGTTGTAGATATCAAAATATCTATCTCACCTTTTTTAAATTTTTCCATAATTTCATCTTTTTCTTTTGGTCTCATTTTTCCATGAATATACTCTACTTTATATTTAGGAAAGATTTCTTTTTTATATGATTCGTACAATTTTTCTACTGACTTCAAATCCAATTCTTCATTTTCTTCGACTAATGGGCAAACAATATATGCCTGTCTTCCTTCTTGTATCTGTTTTTCAATGAAATTATTAACTCTTTCTGTCATATTTTTATTTACTGCAAAAGTTTCCACTTTTTTACGATTCGGTGGCAATTCATCGATAATAGAAATATCTAGGTCTCCATATAAGATTAAAGCCAAAGTTCTTGGAATTGGAGTTGCTGTCATAACAAGTACATCCGGATTTTCTCCTTTTTCCGCTATTCTAGTTCTCTGTTTTACACCAAAACGATGTTGCTCATCTGTTACTACTAATCCTAAATTTTTAAATTGGACATTTTCCTCAATAATTGCATGAGTTCCTATTAAGATATCAATCTCACCATTCGCTAAGCGTTGCAATAACTCTTCTTTTTTCTTTTTTGTAATTCCTGAAATTAACAATTCGCAACTAATATCTAGTTCTTTTAATATCTTTTGGAAGTTTTCCAAATGTTGAGTTGCCAATATTGCAGTTGGTGCCATAATAGCTGCTTGATATCCAGACTTTACAGCTTTATATGCTGCACACATAGCTACGACAGTTTTTCCAGAGCCAACATCACCTTGTAATAGTCTATTCATACTTTTCTTAGACTCCATATCACTATCGATTTCTTCAAGCACTCTAAGTTGAGCTTTTGTTAATCGAAACGGTAATTTATTAATAACATCTGACATTTTAACATTTTTATTAAATACTATACCATTATCTCCATTTTGATAATTATTTTTTAATTGTAATAATGCTAATTGCGTTGATAATAATTCTTCAAAAACCAATCTTTTTCTAGCTCGATTAAAATCTTCAAACTCTGCTGGAAAATGTATTTTCTGTGTTGCCTCATTTAATCCTTCTAAATTATATCCTTTCAATAAATATTCTGGCAAAGTTTCTTCTAACTTTCCATCTACTTCTCGTAACCCCGCTTCTATAATTTTTCTTAATACATTTTGAGATAGTTGATATGTTAACGGATACAACGGAATTATTTTCCCTGTATTAAAACTTTTATCATCTTCATCAAATACAGGAGAAGTCATCATTATCTTTCCAAAATTATTTGTTACTTTCCCAAAAAATTTATATGACTTCCCTATTTCAAATTTGTTTTTTAAATAACTTTGATTAAACCATGTTATTGTTGCACTTCCCGTTTCATCTCTAACTAGAAGTTTTTGCATTGTTTTTCCTTGCAATCTAACATCAGAAACTTTGCCACATGCAATTGCTTCAATTAAAACTTCCTCTCCATGAACACACTCAGCAATACTTTTTGGCTTACTTCTATCCTCATATGTTCTTGGATAATAAGTAATTAAATCTTTTAATGTAAATATTCCTAATTTATTTAATAATTCAACTCTACTTGGTCCTACTCCTTTAATATACTTCACATCTTTACTTAATTCCATTATTTCTCCTTTAGGATTATGAGGCCGTCCCCAAATCCTTATCCATCCTTCAAATTTTTAACAATTTAAAGTTTAAACTATCTGCACTTACCAATTTAAATTCTATTCCAAAGTGATTACCTTCTATAGCTTCTTTTATCGATATACTATGCAAATGTGCATAATAACATCTCTTAACATTATATTTATTCATTATTTTTACAAATTCGCTTTGCTCATTATTAATAATGTTGTAATTAATAATAGGAGGATAATGTAAAAATACAATTATTTCCTTATTATTATTTTGATTTAACTCCATGGCTTTTTGTAGCGATATTTCCAGTCTTATTAATTCTCTTTTTAATAATTTTTTATCTTCTCCTTCTTCATTTTGTCCCCAGCCTCTTGTACCTGCTACAATATAATCTTCAAATTCGTATGCATTATTGTAAATAAAATCTATATTTTGAAAATTACTCTCTTTTAAAAATTTTCTCATACTTGTTATTGTAGTCCACCAATAGTCATGATTACCCTTCAATAATAATTTTTTTCCAGGCAATTGATTTAAAAAAAGAAAATCATCATAAGTATCTTTTAAATATGTAGACCATGAAAAATCACCCGGTATAACTACTAGGTCATTTTCTTTTACTTTTTTCATCCAGTCTTTTTTTATTTTTTGTTCATGTTCTTCCCAATTTTCTCCAAATATGCTCATTGGCTTTTCTTCATGAAATGATAAATGAAAATCTCCTATCGTATAAATTGACATATACTTACTCCTAATTTAATTTTAAATTTGGTACTGCATTCAAATCTAATGTATCTCTTTTACCAGCAATATAATTGTAATATCCACTAGATGCTATCATAGCTGCATTATCTGTGCATAATTTTAAATCTGGCATATAAACTTTAATTCCTTTTTCTTCTAATTTCAAAAACTCTTTTCTTATATAAGAATTACTAGATACTCCACCTGCTAATGCAACAATTTTTTCTCCCGTTTTCTGTATTGCTTTTTCTACATTTTCTAATAAAGTTTCTGTCACTGTTTTTTGAAAACTAGCACATAAATCTGCTTTATTAATATCAGGCATTTTATGATGTAAATTAATAACTGCTGTTTTTATTCCACTAAAACTAAAATCTAATGTATCACCTTCGAAATGAGTTTTTGGCAAGTCAATATTAGCATTTCCTTCACATGCAAGTTTATCTACTTTTGGTCCTCCTGGATAACCTAAGCCAATTACTCTTGCCACTTTATCAAATGCTTCTCCAATAGCATCATCTCTTGTTTTGCCTAATACTTCAAATTCTGTATATGTTTTTACATATATAATTTGTGTATTTCCTCCTGACATCATAACACATAAAAATGGTGGCTCTAATTCTGGATACGTAATGTAATTTGCTGCAATATGTCCTTGAATATGATTTACACCTACTAGCGGAATATTATTAGCAAAAGCTAAAGCCTTTGCATAAGAAACTCCTACTAACAAAGC
>CANRLE010000062.1 GCA_947631385.1 uncultured Clostridia bacterium
GCATTTTCTAAAGCACTTCTTGTTACTTTAGTTGGATCTACAATTCCTGCCTTCTTCATGTCTACATATTCTTCTTTTGCTGCATCAAATCCCACTCCTTGTTGAGATTTCTTAATAGTATCTACTATAACAGCTGGTTCTAAACCTGCATTTATTGCAATTTGTTTTACTGGTTCTTCTAATGCTTTCAAAACAATTTTTGCTCCTAGTTTTTCTCCGCTCTCTAAAGAATCTACTAGTTTTTCAACTTTAGGAATTACATTAATTAAAGCTGTTCCTCCTCCTGCTACAATTCCTTCTTCTACTGCTGCTTTAGTAGCAGATAATGCATCTTCGATTCTTAGCTTTTTGTCTTTCATTTCTACTTCTGTTGCAGCTCCTACTCCAATTACAGCTACACCACCTGCCATTTTTGCCAATCTTTCTTGTAATTGTTCTTTGTCATATTCACTCTTAGTTTCTACAATCTGTGCTTTTATTTGAGCAACTCTGTCTGCTATTTGTTGTTTATCTCCTAATCCATCTACAATAATTGTGTTTTCTTTTTGTACTTTTACTTGTCTTGCCTTTCCTAATTGTTCAATAGTAGTATCCTTTAATTCTAATCCTAAATCTGAAGTAATTACTTCTGCACCTGTCAAAATTGCAATATCTTGAAGCATTGCTTTTCTTTTATCTCCAAATCCGGGAGCTTTAACAGCTACTACATTTAAAACACCTCTCAATTTATTTAAAATTAGAGTTGATAAAGCTTCTCCTTCCATGTCATCACAAACTATTAGTAATTTTCCTGATTCTTGCATGATAGATTCTAATAATGGTAGCACTTCTTGTATATTGCTAATTTTTTTATCAGTTAACAATATATATGGATTTTCTAATACTGCTTCCATCTTCTCTGTATCTGTTGCCATATATGGAGATAAATATCCTTTATCAAATTGCATTCCTTCTACAACATTTAATTCTGTATTAGAAGTTTTTGATTCTTCAATAGTTATAACTCCATCTTTAGAAACTTTCTCCATTGCATCTGCAATTAAATTTCCAATTTCTTGATTGTTGGCTGATATACTTGCTACTCTAGCAATATCTTCCTTTCCATTGATTACAGAACTAACTTCTTTTAGTCCGTCAATTGCTGTATTAACCGCCTTATCAATTCCTCTCTTCATTGCCATTGGGTCTGCTCCAGCTGCAACATTCTTAACTCCTTCTTTTATCATACTTTGAGCTAAAACAGTAGCTGTTGTCGTTCCATCTCCTGCTACATCATTTGTCTTTGTAGAAACCTCTTTAACAAGACGAGCTCCCATATTTTCAAATTTATCCTCTAGTTCAATTTCTTTGGCTATTGTAACACCATCATTAGTAATTAAAGGTGCTCCAAAGCTTTTATCTAACACAACATTTCTTCCTTTTGGTCCTAATGTTACTTTTACTGTATCTGCTAATTTATTAACACCTTCCAATAAAGATTTTCTCGCTTCTTCTCCAAATTTAATGACTTTTGCCATTTTCTTTCCTTCCTTTCTAATGCGGATTTGTGACTCGTCCCCAAATCCTCTATTTTTTATTCAACAATTGCTAAGATGTCCTCTTGTTTAACAATAATATATTCTGTTCCTTCATATTTGACTTCTGTTCCAGAATACTTGCTAACAATTACATTATCACCTTTTTTTACATTTACTGGTTCTAATTTTCCATCTACTTTTTCTCCTTCACCAACTTCAATAACTTCTGCTATTTGTGGTTTTTCTTGTGCATTGCCAGCTAATATAATTCCACTTTTTGTTGTTTCTTCGCCTTCTTTCATTTTTATTAATACTCTACTTCCTAATGGTTTAATCATTTTATAACCTCCTTTAAGTTTTATATTAGCACTCTATTTAAGTGACTGCTAATACTTTATACCCTTTTATCTCAAATGTCAATACTTTTTCTCTTTTTTCACATAAAGTTCACATATCTATTATATTCGCAATGATTTTATTATATTCCTTATAATCTTGCTTTTTTTAGTCGAAACCGTTATAATATTTTTATGAGAAAATTAATTGTAGATAAAAAATATAATGAAAAAAAATTGAATAAATTTTTATTAGACAACATTCCAACACTTTCTTCTAATCTTTTTTACAAAACTTTACGAAAAAAAGATATTAAAGTCAATAATAAAAGAATTTGTGAAAATGTTACTCTATATGAAAAAGATGAAATTTTGGTATATATTCCTGAGAATTTATTAGAACAGCCAAAAAACATTGATATATTTTTTGAAGATGATAATATATTAATCATTAACAAGCCATATAATATGGAAGTAACAGGTGCAAACAGTTTAACTAATCATATTCATCAAAAATATCAACATGCAAATTTCAAACCAATGCCTTGTCATCGAATTGATAGAAATACTACTGGTTTAGTATTATTTGCAAAAAATGAAGATGCTTTAGAAATTTTATTAAATAAATTTAAAAATCATGAAATTGAAAAGCATTACTTAGCTTTAGTTTATGGCATTCCTAAAGAAAATTTCAAACGTTGTGAAGCCTATTTATTTAAGGATAATAAAAATTCTCATGTTTATATTTCCGATTCTTTTAAAAAAGGATATCAGAAAATTATTACTACATATCAGATTTTACAAAAAAATGATAATAATACTGCTCTTTTAGACGTTTCTATCGAAACTGGTAAAACTCATCAAATCAGAGCTCATCTTGCATATTTAGGCTACCCTATTATTGGTGACCGGAAAATATGGACTAAATGAAATTAATAAGGCTTTTGGTAAAAAATATCAAATGCTTTGCAGTTATATTCTAAAATTTAATTTCAAAACTGATAGTGGAATTTTGAATTATTTAAATGGTAAAAGCTTCTATTTAAAAGAGGATTTGGGGACGGCCTCATAATCCTCTTTCATAATATCAAGATTTCCAATTAATTACTACTTTAAATAAATCTCCATCTATAACAATATCAAAATTACCACCTTGAAGTTCTGTCAAACTTTTTGCAATAGATAAACCTAACCCACTTCCATCAGTGTATCTTGATTTATCACCTCTCACAAACCTCTGCATTAATTCATCACTACTAATATTTAACTTTTCTTTTGATATATTTTTTATACTTATTTCTATATCTTTCCTTGTTTTTTTCACATCTATATAAACTCTAGAATTTTCCAATGCATATTTGGTAATATTGCTAAATAAATTCTCTATCACTCTATACAAATATCTATTATCTGCTTTTATCTTAATTGCTTCATATGGTATATTCAATTCAATCTTCAAGTTTTTTGTTTCAAATCTATCTTTAAATTCTCCTATACTTTGATGTAATAACTCTTTCAAGTCAATTTCTTCGATTGTTAGCTTTACATTACCAGAAGACACCTTAGAAGCTTCCACTAAATCTTCTGTTAGTTTTTTTAATCTTTGAGATTTATTATCTAAAATTTGGACATATTCTTTTACTTTTTCATCTTCAATATTTTCTTTTTTCAATAAATCCACATAGTTTATAATTGAAGTTAAAGGTGTTTTAATATCATGTGAAACATTTGTAATTAATTCTGTTTTCAATCTTTCCGATTTTAAGCTCTGCTCTATTGCATTAGAAAACCCTCCTGCTATGTCATTAATATATATTGCCATTTCTTTTAAAATTCCTTGCAATTCACTATCATCCAAATGAATATCCGTTTTGCCTTGATAAATTTCTTTAAGCGCATCCTTTATCTCTTCTTGTTCTCTACCCTGCTTTCGCAATTTATAAAAAACCCAACACCAAAATATAATTAATACTAACAATGTAAATACATTTAAAAATACTGTACCTAAAATAATACTAATTAGTACAAATCCCCAATAATATCTAAAAATTTTCTTGCTAGAAGATGTATTTTTATCAAATTCATTTATACATTTTCTTATTTTAACATAGCACCATCTTATAATTTTATATGTTAAGAAACTTTTCCATAATGTACCAGACTTTATTCTTTTAATAGTTGTAACTGTTAAAATAGCACAAAATACATAACAAATAAAATACGACATTATTGTTAAAATTAAAAAAAATAAATAAAAACTATTAGTCAAATTAACATAAATGCTTAGAAAGACTATTATAAGTAAAAGACATCCACAACTAATTATTTCATATGGTATCTTATCAATAAAATTTAAACTAATACCTTCCTTTTCCTTGCTATGACCAATTGACCAAAGTAAGTATCCTACAATCATAATTAATAATATTATGCTAATAGCACAAATATATACCGGTAAGATTTTATGTTGTAATAAAAAGTTGTAAATATTACGATTAAATGCAAAATTTGTAGCTTGGGTCGTTTTCATTTCATCATAACAACTATATATGTCATATTCCTCTGTATATAAATATTTTTCATAATAATTATATTTTAAATTATATTGATTAATATAATTTAAATTGCTCTCTATTTTTCCTTCTACCAGATTCCAATAAACTTCTTGATTTTTCATGTTGTCTATTACATCTTGATATTGATTACTTTTGATATTAGTAAACATTTTTCCAGTTTTTCTTTCAATAATAACATAATTAATGTAAGCTCCTATTCCGTTGCTATAATTATATATGTCCTGATTATTTGAATAATAATATGTATTGCCTTCCTCATCTTTCACTTCTCTAAAATTATATCCATATTCTACTTGTTTGCAATCTTCTAATTTTGATATAAAAAAGCCAATATAATTATTAGCAAATTGTTCAGTTTGCGAATACTTAGTTTCTTCCTTACTAACATTCATCTCATTTAAATATAAAATGTGAAGGCAACTGCAACCGAAGTAATAGCACTAATATTGGAAACATTATATAGCATATGAACTTTAAAAGTACTGAATTTCTTATTTTTTCCATTTCTATATCCTTTCTATTTTATAACCAATTCCCCAAATTACTTTCAAATATTTTGGTTCTTTTGGATTGATTTCGATTTTCTCACGAATATGTCTAATGTGAACAGCAATTATATTTTCTGCTCCAAAGCCTTCTTCTTTCCATACATTCTCATAAATTTCTCTAATTGAATATACTTTTCCTTTGTTCTCTAATAAAAATTTTAAAATATTAAATTCTGTAGCAGTCAATTTAACCTCTTTTCCATCTACTGTCACCTTTTTTGTTTCATCATTCAATATCAATTGACCACTTTGATATATTTTACTATTGTTTTCTAGATTCCCGCAAACTCACATATCTTCTTATATTTGAATTAACTCTAGCAATTAACTCTAATGGATTAAACGGTTTTGTAATGTAATCATCTGCACCCGCATTTAGTCCTCCAATTTTGTCATAATCTTCTGATTTCGCAGATAATAAAATAACTGGTAGTGTTTTATCATTTCTTATTTCTTCTAGTGTTTCTATTCCATCTTTCTCTGGCATCATTATATCTAATATAACCAAATGAATTTCATTTTTTTCTATAACTTCTAATGCTTGTTTTCCATTGTATGCCTTTAATACGTTATACCCTTCTTTTTTTAAATAGATGTCTATTGCATTTACTATCTCTTTATCATCATCTACCACTAATATATTATACATTTTTATTTCTCCTTTATTTATAAGTATAACATAATATTTATGAATAAAAAATAGAGAAAATCTTAATTTTCTCTTAAATGATTTAGAAATAAAAAAAGAACAGCACTTATTATGCTGTTTCCTTTTCATCCTGATTTTCGGGCATTTGTCTCTTCTTTTTTATAATTGGTTTACGCACTAATTTTTCTTCATTAATAACTATATCTGGTCCTGCTCCATTTAGGACTGTATCCTTTGTTATTGTACATTTTTCTATATTTGGATTAGAAGGTATTTCATACATGATATCTCTCATTATTTCTTCTATAATAGAACGAAGTCTTATTGTAAATCGGAACCACAACAGATACCTCTATT
>CANRLE010000063.1 GCA_947631385.1 uncultured Clostridia bacterium
TCCATCCTTCTCCTTTACATACCTTGCAACCTTTTCCTCCACATACAAAGCAAGATACGTCTGCTTCTGCACTTGGCTCTGTAAATGGGAAATGATGTGGTCTAAATCTTATTTTTGTATTCTCACCTAGACATTTTTTTGCAAACATTTCTAATGTTCCTTTTAAATCTGTCATTGCTATATTTTTATCTACCACTAGTCCTTCTATTTGATGAAATACTGGTGAATGTGTAGCATCTACACTATCAGAACGATATACTGCTCCCGGACAAATTATTTTTATTGGTGGCTTTTGAGTTTCCATTACTCTTGCTTGGACAGGTGATGTTTGACTTCTCAACACTATATCTTCTGTTATATAAAAAGTATCTTGCAAATCTCTTGCTGGATGGTCTGGTGGTGTATTTAGTTTATCAAAGTTATAAATTGCTTTTTCTACCTCAGGACCATCAGCTATTTGATATCCCATACCTAAAAATATTTCTTCTACTTCATTGATAATTTGTGTTATTGGATGTAAAGTTCCTAATTTTATTTTTTTACTTGGTTCTGTAACATCTATATTTTCTGTTTCTAATTTTTTTTCTAATTCTTTTCTCTTAAATTCTTTCTCTTTTTCTTGCAATAATGTTTCTAATTCATCTTTTATTTGATTTACTAATTCTCCAACAACTGGTCTTTCTTCTGGCTGTAAACTTCCCATTCCTTTAAGTATTGCTGTCAATTCTCCCTTTTTTCCAAGATATTTTACTTTGATATCATTTAATTGCTTTTCGTCTGTACATTTTTCTATTTCTTTCAATGAATTTTCTTTCATTTTTGCAATTTGCTCTTTCATATTTACTCTCCTTTTTCACACCAAAAGTCATCTCATCCCTTTATTGGGACGAAATGACTATCTTACATAGTACTCATAAATAATATTTTAACATATTTACTAATTTTTTACAAGTACTTTTTTAACATCTATAACTCTTTGGTTTGAAGAACCACGCCATTCTAATTTTGGGTCGTGCAATTCATCAACATATTGTCCATCTATTAGGACATCAATATACTGTAAAACCTCTTTATCTTTCAAATCTTTGTCAAATAGAAAACCTGTCCAGCACCATATCGTTTTGTCTGGGAACTTTTCTTTGAAAGCTTTTGCTAATTTTGTAGTTCCCTCTATATTTTTAGGATGCATTGGCTCTCCACCCAAAATAGATAAGCCTACAATGTTTTCATTTTCACACAAAGAAAGTATATGTTTTATGGTTTCTTCTGTAAATTCTTTTCCTCCATTAAAATCATGTGTCTCTTGATTAAAACAATTTTTGCAATTAAATGTGCATCCTTGCATAAATACTGATACTCTAACTCCCGGTCCGTTTGAAATATCCATTTTTCTAATTTTATTGTATCTCATTATTCATCATCCTTATTATCAATATGTAATACTCTTTCTTTTATTTCTTGTGTTCTTCCTTTGTTCCAGAAATTACTTCCAATATAACCACAAGTTCTTCTTGCTACATTTAATGTATTGTGATCTCTGTTACCACAATTTGGGCAATACCATTCTAAGTCATCATCTATAAGAATTTCTCCATCATAACCACATTTTTGACAATAATCTGATTTTGTATTTAATTCTGCATACATGATATTATCATAAATAAATTGAATAACTTGTAAAACTGCATCAATATTGTTTTGTAAATTAGGTGTTTCAATATATGAGATTGCTCCTCCTGGGCTCAATTGTTGAAATTCGCTTTCTAATTTTAATTTAGAAAATGCGTCTATTTCTTCAAATACTGGCACATGGTATGAATTTGTAATGTAATCTCTATCAGTAATTCCTTCAATTTTTCCAAATCTCTTTTGCAAACATTTTGCAAATTTATATGTAGTTGATTCAATTGGTGTTCCATAAACACTATAATCTATATTTTCTGCTTCTTTCCATTCTTTGCATTTATCATTTAGTTTTTGCATTACTTTTAATCCAAATTCTTTACCCTTACCATTATCAGTATGGCTACATCCTGTCATATATTTTACACATTCATATAATCCAGCATAACCAAGTGAAATAGTTGAATATCCGTTGTGCAATAATTCATGAATACTTTCTCCTTTTTCTAGTCTTGCTAAAGCTCCATGTTGCCACAAAATTGGTGCTACATCACTTGTTGCTTTACTTAATCTTTGATGTCTTGCTTGTAATGCCCTATGGCATAACTCTAGTCTCTTTTCATAAATATCCCAGAAAGTCTCCATGTCTTTTCCTGATGATAATGCAACATCTACTAAATTGATTGTTACTACACCTTGATTAAATCTACCATAGTATTTTGGTTTGTTAGTTTTTGGATCAACATATGGTGTTAAGAATGAACGGCATCCCATACATGGATAACAGTTTCCATTACCATTTTTATCGATTTTTAATTCTAACATTTTCTTTTCTGAAATATAGTCTGGCACTAATCTTTTTGCTGTACATTTTGCTGCTAATTCTGTTAAATACCAATATTTACTGTCTTTTTTAATATTGTCTTCTTCCAAAATATATAATAATTTAGGAAATGCTGGTGTAACTCTAACACCTTTTTCATTTTTAAATCCTAATATTCTTTGATTTAAAAATTCTTCTATAATCATTGCTAATTCATCTTTGTATTCATCTGTTTCACCTAAGTACATACATACTGATAAGAATGGTGCTTGCCCATTAGTATTTGTCATAGAATTTACTTGATAATTAAAAGTTTGTACTCCATCTTCTACTTCTTTTTTGGTATCTTGCATTGCAAAATCTTTTGCAGTTTTTTCGTCTAATCCTCTTTCTTTGTATTTTTTTACATATTTGTCATAACTAGCACGAACAAAAGGTGCTAAATGACTTAATGTTATTGTTGCTCCACCATAACTAGAAGATGTAACTGCTAGGATAATTTGTGTTGCAATAGTAGCTGCAGTAATAAATCTATGTGGTTTTTCTATCATAACTCCATTTATAATTGTACCATTTTGTAACATATCTTCTAAGTTAATTAATTCACAATTGTGTAATGCATTTTGTGCAAAATAATCTGCATCATGGAAATGTATAATTCCTTCGTCATGTGCTTTTACTATATCTTCTGGTAATAAAAATCTTCTTGTTATATCTGTACTTGTTATACCTGCTAGATAATCTCTTTGTGTTGTTACTACTTTTGCATTTTTATTAGAATTTTCATTATTCCAATAATCATTTTCTCCTTCAATTAATTCCTTAATTGATTGGTCTGTTGTATTGGCTTTTCTTACTAATTCTCTAGTATAACGGTAAGTAATATATTTTTTTGCTAATTCATATTTTCCATATTCCATTAATTTTTCTTCTATAATGTCTTGTATATCTTCTACTAAAATTCTTGGCTTATTTAATTCTTCAATGTATTTTATAATTTCTTCAATTTTTTCTTTTGTAAGTTTTTCATTTCTACCTACTTCATTATTTGCTTTTTGAATTGCAATTCTTATTTTTTCTGGATTATAATCAACTATTGTTCCATCTCTTTTTATAATTTTCATTTTACATTTCCCCCTCATCTTTATTTGTGTTTAAATTATACCATAAAAAAATAAAGTTTTTGTTGCAATTGCAACAAATTAGGAGTAAGATTTTTATAATCTTACTCCTTCAAGGAAAATTGTTTTTATTTCATTTGTGTTACAATTTTATTACAAAATTTTTCTTTTACTAATCCACAAATCAAATCCGCAGATTTCTCTACTCCTAAGGTATCACTATTAATGCAAATGTCGTAGTTAGCAGGATTATTCCATTCTTTTTCTGTGTAATATTTATAATGATTTGCTCTTAACTTGTCAATTCTCTTAATTTCTTTTTCTGCCTTATCCTTTTCAAATCCATAAATATCTGTTGCTCTTTTAATTTTATTTTTCATATCACTATAAACAAATACTTTGAAAACATTTTTTCTATCTTGTAATATAAAATCTGCACATCTACCAATTATGACACATGACTCTTTATCTGCAACTTCTTTTATTAATTCAGATTCTTTCAAAAACAATTCATCTGCATTATTTAATCCTATATAATAACCATTATTTAAGCTTTCTAATGCATTTCTTTTCTGTTCATTTTTTTCTATGTACTCTGCTGACAATCCAGTTTCTTGTGCTATTTTTTCAATAAAATCTTTGTCATAGAATTTGATCCCTAATTTATCAGCAATTAATCTTCCTACATATCTTCCGCCTGAACCATATTCTCTTGCAATTGTAATAACAACTTGTTCTTGTAATTGATTATCTGTGCTAGTATCATCAATTAATGCTTCGCTCTTATGACTTTCGTTTTTCAATTTTTTAACTTCAAAAATAATTAAAATTATTGCTATAACAAATGCTAATCCATCAGCTACTGGTCCTGCATATAAAACTCCCATAAGTCCAAATATACTACTCAATATTACCATAGATGGTATCAAGAAGGCAATTTGCCTTGATAGTGATAATACCGCACTTTTGATACTTTTTCCAATTGCTTGAAAGAATATACCTGATGGTATTTGAATTCCATTACAAATGCATAATAAAAGATATGTTCTAAATGCTAAGCAAGCAAATTCCATATAATTACTATCACCATTACCAAAAATAGAAATCAATTTTTCTGGTATAGTTTGGAATAAAATAAATGCAATTGTGCTAATAACAAGGCTTAAACCTAATACCATTTTTAAAGTTTTCTTTACTCTATCAAATTTTCTTGCTCCATAATTATATCCAAAAATAGGTTGTGAACCTGCTGCAATACCAATTATAATACTATTTAAAATTTGACTTATTTTCATAACAATTCCAAGTACAGTTATTGGTATTTCTGATCCAAATTTTGATTCTGCTCCATATTTTGCTAATAAATTGTTTTCAACTGCTACTACAAAAACAAAGCTCATCTGAGTAATAAAGCTACTAATTCCTAAACCTGCAACTCTTTTTCCTATACTTAATCTAAGGTGAAATGCCTCTTTGTTTAAAATAATAGATTTAAATTTTTTAAGATATGCTATGTTTAAAATAAATGTAACAAATTGACTAAATATTGTTGCTATTGCCGCTCCTTCTACTCCCATATGAAATACAAATATAAGTATTGGATCTAATATAATGTTTAATACTGCTCCTGTTACCATTGTTGTCATTGAAAATTTAGGACTTCCATCTGCTCGAATAATTGAATTCAACGTTGTTCCTATCATCATAAAAGGTAAGCCCATTGCAATTATGCCTCCATATTTTAATGCATAATCTCTTAAATTATCTGTACAGCCAAATATGTTTAAAAGCTGTGGTAGAAAGATTAAAGTAATTGCACAAAATATTATTGCTATGATAACTGATATAAGAATTCCATTTCCTACTCCTTTTGCCGCTTCCTCTTTTTTCTTTTCACCTAATTTTAAACTTAAATAACTAGCTGCACCATCTCCTAACATTAATGCAAATGCTAAACATATCATTGTTAATGGGAACACAACATTTGTTGCTCCATTTCCTAGATATCCTACTCCATGTCCTATAAATATTTGGTCTACTATGTTATATAAAGAGTTTACTAGTAGTGATATTATACATGGTATTGAGAATTTTTTGATTAGTTTTCCTATTTTTTCTGTTCCTAATATGTTTTCTTCTTTTTCCACTTTTTTCATCCCTTTCGCATAAAAAGACAACACTTGTATTTGTGTTGTTCTTTTTTCGCTTTTCAGCATTATTCATTTTAACATTTATAAATTTTTTTGTCAATACTGCCTTGTTATCACTTTTATAAAATGTGAAATAAAAAGTTAAATGCAAGTATTTTAAAAATTAGTTGCATTTAGTCTGTAATTAACCTCTTAATGAA
>CANRLE010000064.1 GCA_947631385.1 uncultured Clostridia bacterium
AGCCAATTGCATAACACGTTTCACCCATAATGGCTAAATTATATAAATCATTCCAATTACAGCCACCACCATCTTCTTTTAGTAAGTTTAAATTATCATCATAAATTTTATCTAAAATTATATCGCCATGAGAAATAAAAACTTTTTTCATATTACACCTCATAATTAAATTTCAATTTTATTATAATATATAAAAAAATAAGAAGCAATGATTTTATTATTAAATGTAAAAATTTTAAATAGTATTTACAAAATTATGTAAATATAATATAATATTTCTATGAAAATAAATGATAGGTGATTGAATGAAAAAGAAATATGTCGAAAAATCAAGTAGAAAAATTCCAGAAAAGAGATTAGGAAAATATGCTAAAGAAATAAATGCTGTATTTGAAAAGCATATGGCAATAGAAGAATTAGGAGAGTATAGTTCAGAAATATCAGCTGTATTAAATGATTATAATCGAAAAAGTACGGAAACAACAATGATGGTAAAGGGTTTGAGAAAATCAAATCAAGAAACAACGAATCGAAAGACGCATCAAGAAAATTTAGCCAATATTGCTGTTAGAATTGCCAAAGGCATGAATCGTAAACAAAATCAAAATAACAATGTAGGATTGAATTGTGATATTATAGACATCATGGCAAGAAATCATGATATAAGGCATACATTCTTAGGACATAGTGGAGAATGGTGGCTTTCAAATATTAAAGAGGATTATGGAATAGGATATTATTGTCATAATGCATTAGGTCCAAGAGAATTGATTTATACAAATCAAGTTTATAATGAAATAATTGAAATGATAAAACAAAGTAATCCTAATATAGGGGAAAAAAGATTAAAAAGAATTAAAAATAATTTATGGTTAATCATGGAAGGCATTAATTCTCATAATGGAGAAAGGTCTGAATCAGAGTATCATGCAGATGTAACTAAAAGTGAGTCAGATTTTGAAAAAGAGAATCTATATTGCCACACTAAAAAAGGATTTGATAGAACTGTTATTCCGGCAACACCGGAAGCAGCATTAATGAGATTGTGTGATAAAATTTCATATATTCCTTATGATATGGTAGATGGTTTAAGAGAAGGATTTATAATAGAATTAAATGGAGAATATATAAATGTTTTAGAAAAATTGGGAATTACATCTGAAGATATACAAGAATGCAAAGAAACAAATCATTATGAGAAGATAGCTAGAAAATTGCAAACAATTTTTATTCAAGATGTAATTGAAAATAGTACAAGCGATATTATAAAAATGTCATCTGACATTTCGAAATTGTTACATGAATTAAGAAATATCAACAACCGTCAAATAGTAAATTTTGTAGTATTAAAAGAAGATAATGAAATTTACCCACCTGCTATTAGAAGATTTATGGATGAATTTGAAAGAATAATAGAACAAGAAAATTTATTAACAGAGCTAAAAAATGGTGGAATTCCTAAAGAAAGGCAAGAAGAAATCAAGTCAAAATATAAAGAAACAATATATGAAAAATTTATTCAATATATTTGCAATACAAACCAAGCTGACTTTAATTATACTGTAAAAATTATAGAAGAAGCTACAAGGCAAAGCATTTATGATGAACAAGAAAAGGCAAGAGACATAGTGAGAAACCATGAATCATTTAATATGTCAGCTGATTTCCCAAATAGAGACCAAAGAATACAAGCATATATTGGATATTATAAAAATAAAGATTTAAGTAATTATACAGAAGAAGAAAAGCAAGAAGATGTAGAAACGATACTAAGAAATATAGGAAATGAGCAAAAAAGAAATCCATTGTATTTTAATATGAATAAAAGAATTGGATTAGAATTAGGGGCTAAGTATTTGTCAACTTTAAATGATATTGAATTTATAGAATTATTAAAAGAATCAGGAATAATAGATGAAATTAAATATAAAAGTCTAACAAGAAAATATAGAGAAATCAATTTATATGACGAAGCATATGTTCATGAAAATTGGAAAAAAATTGCTAAAGAACAAGAAAAAGCAGTAGAAGAAAAATGATTATTTAAAATACAAAAAATTAAGAAATTGAAAAGGAATTGGGGACAACCTCAATTCCTTTTCAATTTCTTATTCATATATTCCAACCTATAAAAATATACATTAAAAGGAAAACAAATTAGGAGGCACGGTTATGCAAAAAATAAGGTATGGAATAATTGGAAGCTTAATTATTGCAATTTTTTCGTTAAGCATAATATCTATGAATGAAAGTGAAAAAAGCATTGTAACAAATGCTAATATAACAAGTAATAAAAAAATAGGATGGGGAATAAAAAGAAACAATAATCATGAACAACCAGATGTAGGAAGTGCAAATAAAAAGATTTTAGAAGAAAATAATGGAATTTGTTTAGGAAGCAAAGACGAAAAAAGTATCTATTTAACATTTGATGAAGGATATGAAGCTGGATATACAGAACAAATATTAAATACATTAAAAGAAAATGATGTAACAGCAACATTTTTTATAACAGCTCACTATGTTAATACACAACCAGAGTTAGTAAAAAGAATGATAAATGAGGGACATATTGTAGGAAATCATACAGTTAATCATAAAAGCATGCCAGAACTTACAGAAAACCAGATAAAAGATGAAGTAATGAAATTGCATGAAGCAATCTATGAAAAATTCAAATATGAAATGAAATATATAAGACCACCAAAAGGAGAATTTAGCGAAAACACACTAAAAATTACTAAACAGATGGGATATAAAACGGTTATGTGGTCATTTGCTTATGAAGACTGGAATGAAGATAAACAGCCAGATGAAAATACAGCAAAGAAAAAAATATTAGATAACTTGCACAATGGAGAAATAATGCTATTACATGGAAACTCAAAAACAAACACTAATATATTAGATTCAGTTATAAGAGAAGCAAAAGCGATAGGATACGAATTTAAGTCATTAGACGAATTTAATTAAGGGAAGGATAGGCATGAAAAAGAGAAATTATAATAAAATAGACAGGATACTAGAATTACCAAAAGAAGTTTATTCTAACACACCGAAAATTATAATAACAGGATTTGACGAAATGATAATTGAAAACTTTAAAGGAATTCTAGAATATGAAGAATACTTTGTGAGAATTAATACACATATAGGAATTATAAATATAAATGGATTTAATTTAAACTTAGAAAATATGACAAATGATGACATAAAAGTAACAGGACACATTGAAAGCATGGAGATGGAAAGAACAGTAGATTGAAAGGAAAAAGAGAATGATCATAAAAATATTGATTAGTTATCTAATGGGATATTTAACTATTAGCATAGAAGGCTATTATATTGAAAGATTTATAAACATGTGCCGAAATAAGAAAATAATAATTTGGCACTTAAAAAGAAAGAATGAAATACAATTAGAATTTAGAATAAATGTAAATGATTTCAAACAAATATGTAGAATAGCAAGAAAAACTAAATGCAAAATAAAAATAAAAAACAAGCGAGGAATGCCTTTTATAATACATCGCTATAAAAAGAGAAAAATTTTTTTCATATTTTTATTGCTATTATTAATTTCAATATTATTATCATCACATTTTGTATGGAATGTAGAAATTCAAGAAGAAAATGGGCAACAATTAGAAAATATAGCACAAGACATTGAAAATGCAGGACTAAAAATAGGAAAATTAAAAAATCAGATTGATACTAAAGAAATCATTAATCAAATTCGATTACAAAGGCAAGATATTGCATGGATGGGTATTGAATTAAAAGGAACAAATGCAATTGTAAAAATTGTGAAGGCAGACCAAAAACCAGATATAATAGATGAAGATGAATATTGTAGCATTATAGCGGATAAAGTAGGAATAATTACAAAGATAAATGCTCAAACAGGTACTGCAAATGTAAAAGTAGGAGATACTGTAAACAAAGGAGAAACATTGATAAATGGATGGATGGAAGGAAAATATACAGGAATTAGATATGTACATGCGAAAGGTGACATTGAAGCAAAAGTATGGCATACAAAATATATTAACATACCATATAACACTACGGAAAAAAGAGAAACAGGGAACATTGAAAATAAATATACAATAAAATTTAATAATTTTAAAATAAATTTGCATAAAGGGGTTTCAAAATTTAAAATTTATGATACAATAGAAACAGAAAACAAAATGAAATTATTTTCAGATTTTTATTTACCGATTTCTATAATAAAAATAACAAATAAAGAAATAGAAGAAGAACAAAAAACATATGAACCAGAAGAAGCAAAAAACATAGGGATACAACAATTACAACAAGAATTAGATGAAGAAATTGAAAATAAAGAATCAATCGTAGGTAAAAATATTAACACTTACGACAAAGGGGATAGTATAGATATATATGTTACATATGAAGTGCTAGAGAATGTAGGGACAAATGAAAAAATTGTATTTTGAAGGGGAGAGAATTCGAATGGAAGAAAGAAGCCTTAGAATAACCGGTGCAGATAAAACATTTTTTAATAAAATAACAAGTACATTAACAAAACTATTAATACCTACAAGGATAGGTATTAATGGCATGTTAATATCAATAAAAAGAAACAATGTAATGAAAGCCTTTGAGAACTATAAAAATAACGAAGAATATGACAAGGAGCAATTAGAAAAAAAGTACGACACAGCATATGAAGCTTATTTAGGTGCGCTTGACAAATATGTAATGGATTCCATTTATAAAAAAGTAAAAAACAACACAGCATCTGAATATGAAAAAAATGCATTATCAAGATACTATGAAGTAACTAGCTTAAAAGAAAATGAATACATGGAATACAAGTATCGTAAACAAAAATATTTAATGGAACTAGATTATCAAGGAATAAAAGTAGATGGAAAAGAGAAAATCATAGAAAAATATAATCCATTTTATATATCTAAAATGGACTCACTATACAAATCTATCTTAAAAAATTATTCTATAAAAGTAGCAGACAATACAAATACATATGATTCATCAAAAGAATGGATTTATACAAAAATATTTTACACATTAGAAGAATATATTCAAAATATATTATCATTAAAAATAGAACTTAATTCTGAAGAAGGAATAAAAGATATAGTATCTGATTATGAAAAATATGAAACTTATGTTGTAGGAAAATTAGATACAAGAGATACTATTGAAAAAAATATGGTATTACTTGGAATTAGTAGAAAATTATTTACTCATAGTTTACCATTAATTGTAGCAGAACAATGTTATGAAAAATTATTAAAAGATGCAAGAATATTAGTACAAGACACAAAAATGGCAGCAAAAAGAGAAAGAGCTTATTCAATGCTAATCAATTTGATTGAAGATTACAACATCAAATTATTATCTACGAAAGTATATTGGGAATCACCAAAAGCAAGAGATGAATACAAGACATTCTGGAATAAATACAAAGAAATAGCAAAACTAAAAGAAACGGATTTCATCGAATACATTAAACAAAAAGAAATATTATTTATAAAAAATGATATTCAAAAACTACATACATCTAAACCAGACTACACAAAAATAATAAAATATTATAAGAGAAAATTAGTAGATTATGGTGTTATGAAACAGATAAAAAGTACCTCTTATAAATCAGAAGGAAAATACAGAAAAATTAAGGAAGTCGCATAAATATGTATGAAATAGTATATCAAGATATAAAGCCAAAAAAAGAATATGAAAAAACAATAGAGAAAGTACTTACACAGTGTTTTAAAGAAGAAGGATTAGAGAATTCAAAACTATCTATTACAATAACTATAACAACAGAAGAAGGCATACAAAAAATAAATAGAGAGTATAGAAACATCGATAAAGCAACTGATGTACTTTCTTTTCCTATGTTTGAAAAGGACGAG
>CANRLE010000065.1 GCA_947631385.1 uncultured Clostridia bacterium
TCCTTGCAAAGTACCATCTTCAACATTTGTTCCATGAACTATTGGAAATGCAATATCAATATAATCATATACATCATTTTGATATATTTTTTTGTCACATCTTAATAAAACTACTTTATTATCCTTTTGAGCAAGTACAACTTGACTACTATTCTTTAACAAATTATCAATATCTTTATAATTAGATATATCTCCTATTAAATTTCCACAATACATTTTATTATCCTTAGCAATGTATATAGGAACAATATCATATTTTTCTTTATCCATATTTTCAATTGCTTGAATAGCTGTAATGATAGAAACCTCATGTTCTACACTTTTTCCACCAAAAAAAACACCAACTTTAATTTTCATAACTAATATAGCTCCTTTCTTATAAATTATAATTATCTGGTAAATCATTTTCTAGCAAGATTGTTACTTTGTCGTTCAATCCAAAGTTTGTAATTTGTGTAATTGCCTCTTGTGGACTATTTACTATAACTATTTTATCTTTATTAAATTTTTTTGATTCTATTCCTTTTAAAATATATTTAGATACTGTACTATTTACTAAAAATATGTAATCACAAACTTTGCACATATATTCTCCGAATTGATGATTAAATTTTTCTTCATCTTTTCCTAATTCTATTAAACCTGGTGTAACAATTATTTTTATTCCTTCAAACTCTGCTAATGTATCTATTGCAGATTTAGAACTTATTGGATTTGAATTATAAGAATCATCAATTATATTTAAATTTCCTTTAGAAATTAGTTGCAACCTATGTTCAACACTTTTAATCTCTCTAACGCGAGGAACTAATCTATCCATTGGAATATCTAAATAATTTGCAACTGCAATTGCTCCTGTAAGATTTTCAACATTATGTCTACCAATAAGTTTTGTTTTAAAGTCCACATTTTTAATGGAAAATGATAATCCTTGAGAAGATGATTTTAAATTTAACGCATTATAATCTAATTTTTCGTTATCAATTCCATAAGTTACAGTATTAGGTCTATTTTGCTTAGCAATATATTCATTATCACAATTTAGAAATGTTATTCCGCCATTTTTACAAACAGAATCATATAATTCAAATTTTGTTTTAATAGTATTATCAATTGTTTTAAAGCTTTGCAGGTGTTGTGGTCCAATAGCAGTTATAACTCCATATTTAGGATTTACAATATCACAAATTTCTTTTATATCACCTATTTTTGTTGCCCCCATCTCACACACAAAAATTTGATAAGTAGGTTTTAGTTCTTCTCTTATTGTTTTTACTACTCCCATCGTTGTATTATAATTTTTCGGGGTTGTTAATACTTCATATTTAGCACTTAAAGTTTTCACTAAAAAATTTTTGACACTTGTTTTTCCGTAACTTCCTGTAACTCCGATAACTATTAAATTTGGCATACTTTTCAATATTTTTTTTGCATCATTAATGTAATATTTTCTAATTCCATACTCTATTGGATAATTAATTATATTTGAAATAACGCATAAGCCAAATGCTATGATGTTTAATACTCCTAAAGTTATATAATTGCGATTTAATATATAAATCAGCATAATTATTATAGCTTGAGTTATAAACATTCTAATCACTCTATTTGTAAATTTTAATGGTATCTTTGCCTTATCTTTAGGAAAGTTAACACATATTAAAATTGCTAAAATTATCATAGAAATTACACTAGTAATATTACTATCAATTAATAGTATTAACACTGGAATTAACACACTAATACTTTTTAATAGAATTTTCTTGATATTTTTTTTCATCCAATCTGCATATTTTTTTAAGAAATATGAATTTAGTTGAAACATATGCATATAAAACAATAATAACAAAATTAAATTTACAAGTAGTTCTATTTTAATTATTATTTTCATTACTTCCTCCAGTTAAAAAATTTGCAATTACTATATTTACATATGATGGATTTTCTAAAAAAACATAATGAGAACATCCTTTAATTCTAACAAGTCCTGCATCTGGAATCATTTGTTCCATAATTTCTGCATCAGCTATAGGTGTTTCTATATCATTTTCTCCCCATATTAATAAAGTAGGAACTCCAATATTTGGTAGAAAATCTTTCAAATCTTCATTAACTAATTTTACCATAGTTTCTCTCATTATTGGACTTGCATTTTTATAATCAGCTGATCCAAAATGATTTTTTACTTTATCTAGAAGACTTGGAAAAAGAGATTTTATTATTTTAATTTGTGCAAATCTTTTACAAATTTTAAATATTTTTATTCTAATTTTCTGTTTTATAGTTTTTTCATGAACAATTCCTGCACTACCAATTAAAATTATTTTATTTATTTTAAAATCTAAATCATTTCTGCTCATTAATTTTATTATTATTCTACCACCATTAGAATGTCCTATAACATCTAATTCATCAATATTCTGCGATTTTATGAATTTAATTATAAATGAAATATAGTCATCTACGTTCCAACTGTTTTTAGGCTCATCAGATTCTCCAAAACCAGGCATATCCAAACATAATACATTAGCATAAGTTGAAATTGAATTAATCAATGTTATATAAGTATTTATAACTGTTCCCCATCCTGGAATAATAAGAACAGTTTTTCCTTGACCTTTTTTTATATAATTAATTTTTAAATTATCTATATATGTTTCCATTTTTGTCACTTCCCATCTTTGCAGTATTATTTAAAACTAATTCCATTGATGTTTTCTTAATTCTATGCTATTTTTTGAACTATTATCGTTTTCTAGTATTTTAATAAATTCTTCAAATGAAATTATTAATGGCATTTTATCAATAGTAAAAATTCCTTTATAAATTGCAGGTTTATTTTCATAATACCCCCATGCTCTATTACCATAGTCATAATGCCACACTTCAGATGGTAAATTTGTAAAACCAGATTGCGTCATTATATTATATAGTAATCTACGATTAGCTTTAACAATTTCATTTAAATCTTCTTTTTCATAAAAAGCTGTATTTGTTAAATCGGAAAAATCATCGAATTCTATGCCAAATTCTAAATCTTTATTTGTTCTTAAATCCGTTATAGTTAAATCTATTGAACCTCCCGTAGTATGTAATGGCGGTAATATTTCGTTTTTATTTGGTATAGAAACATAATTACTTATTATTTTTTCTTGCTTTTCTAATGACAAATTTTGCAAATTAAATTGTTTAATTATCTCTGGTTTATATGCATAATAAAGTTCATTTTGGAGATTCCATGTTCTATAAACATCCCATATTTTGAAAGATAATTCTTGAGGCAGATATGTACAAGCTATTAGTAATCTTTCTAATGCTTCTTTTCTAATTAAGCACTTTTCAATAGAATGTTGCATGCCACGTTTTGGATATTGCATATCAACAATTATTTTAGTTATTTTATCCATTTTTACAGTATGAGGAATTTCTATAAATGGTGAATTTATAAAATCATATTTTTCCCACATTTCTAATTCTTTAATTTGAGGTATTGCTTGATTGAACAAATTATTGCTTTGATTCATATTAAAAATTCTCCTTATACAGAATATTCCACTAGTTACTATAATATACTTTTTTTATTTATCTGTCAATTGATTATGAAGTCATCATGCATTATGCATTTTTTGTTACTAAATATAAGTTGTTTTGAACACACATACTAGCATTATTAGTATCAGTAGTATAAAGAGCTTTTATATCCTTAAAATCTGTCTCATTTTTTATTTTTTCAAGGACCTCATCCTGATTCATATAACTCTTAATACACAATATGTAAGAATCTTCATTTTTCAATTGTTCATCCTGAACCAGATAATTCAATTCATCTTTACTTTTATTTATAATCAAAGTTTTCTTATAAGTCATCATTTCTGGTATACTTTGCATATGATTAAAGAAATTATCATAAACATACACAAAAGATTTATCACTATTTTCATTTGCTATTTTTAACATATCTCCATAATTTTTATATAGAAATTTAGGTTCTGAAAATACCATACCTATTGCTACTAATATAACAGCAAAACCTATCATAAATACATTTTTATATTTTACTTGTAGTAATTGATTTAAAATGAAAAATACTGTAAGCACTACAAATGGAATGACTGGCATTATATATCTCAATTCTTGGAAAGATGTCATCTTAACCGTAATTAAAAAGAAAATTATACCTGGTATTGTTAATAGCCCTAATATAAATTTTTCATTTGATTTTTTATATGCATAAACAGTTACTACTGCCAACACAAGTAATGTTCCTATTATTACTATCATATTGTCTTTTACTGTAAAAGCATATGCTAATTGTTTTAAATATTCTATAAAATGTCCAAAATAATTACCATTACCTAAATTAGAAATTCCTCTACTAGAAAATAATAAATGATTTATACAAGGTGGAAATACTAAAATTCCTATTGCAGCATATACTAAATGAGCTACAACATACTTTTTTATTTTATCCTGTTTGTTGTCTTTTTTCATTTTGATTATCATTAAAACAAATATTAGAGCTGCATAAACAGCAAAATAATACTGTGTCCAAAATCCTAATAATGTTGTAATTCCCAATTTCATTATCATGTTTTTGTCAATTTCAAATCCACTTTTATATATTTTTACACTATAATAAAAATACAATAAAATAAAAGTAGTCAACCACATATACATTCTTTGATATACTACCATAGATATGGTTCCCATAGAAAGTCCATATAATAATAATGTAGCAATTGTTAAATTTTGTTTATCCAATAATTTCAAAATTTTTATAATAATCCAACAGCTTAACAAAAATCCTGCAAAATTCACTACAAACGCTGTGTACATAGAAAAATTGCCAGAAAACAGCATACTAGAAAAATGCACTAATAAATAAAAAAATGGTGGATGATTATCATAAGCTTGATTTAAATAAACTGCTTTTAAATTCAAATAATTTTCACTAGTTAAAGTCATATAATTTCTTACTTGTTCTTTCGTTTTCCATACAGGATTTTCATTTTCTGGAATATCATTGTGTTCATATGCTGTCATTAACCCATTATTTGGATTAACTGCAGAAGCTAGTGTAAAACCTTCATCTTCATGTAATCCTTTTTTTTGTGTTTGGTAAAAGCATATAATTCCACTTATTATACTAATAACTACAAGAATTATGATTATTTGTTTTTTCATATTTTTACTCCTATATACAAAGAAATTACTCTATTTTTAACTTAAGAGTAATTTCTTGTTTTTATATTTTTCCTACTATTTCAACTGGTTCTTCTTCTACTTCACCAATTTTGATGTCTCTAACATGGTCGATTTTTTCCCAAGAAGTTTCCCTTCTAAATAAGCATTTGAAGTTAATTAGTAACCATGACCCCATAAATAAAGGATAACACATTAGTCCTTTTAGCATTGGTCTTATTGGTCTTCTGTCTAAAAACATAGCTATCACTGCTGTAAGCACTGGCAATAAAAATGTTGGTAATAAATATCGTAAAATATTAACAAATAGTTCTGTTTCTGTCATTCCTTGACCAACATACATCAAAAAATTCGTAGCAAGCAATACTAAAGTCATAATAAACATTGGTATAC
>CANRLE010000066.1 GCA_947631385.1 uncultured Clostridia bacterium
AGAAGAAAAAGTAAAAGATGTTTTGTCAATTGGAAATCAAACTGGTGAAGGATGGTTCTTGACTGCTGAAATGATTGAATATATTGAAAATGGAATTCCAAATATTGTTTGTGTTCAACCTTTTGCTTGTTTGCCAAACCATGTTGTTGGAAAAGGTGTTATTAAAACAATTCGTGAGAAATTTCCTGAGGCTAATATTTCTCCTGTTGATTATGACCCCGGTGCTAGTGAATCTAATCAAACAAATAGAATTAAGCTATTAATGACTGTTGCTAAAGATAATTTAAAAGCACAACAAAAAAGGAAACAAGCTTTAGATAATGAAAATATAAGTCCAGATGAAAAAATAAAAGAAACTCTTTAAAAAGTTACATAAAGGTCAAATGTTACTTAGAATACATTTGATCTTTTATTTTTGCAATTAGTTTTTTCGTCTGTTGATAACCTAATTCATGTAATTCATCTATCTTTTTCATATCTAATAATCCAATTTTATCACTTTTGATTTTTAGAACATAGTCCGCCCCTTCCATTTCATAATTAGAAAGTTCTCTACATAGCAAATTAATAGAACGACTTGCTACTTCTATTAAATTTCTTTGACAGTTTTGCTCTGTATCACTATCAAATACAATACTTAAAACCTTTGATGCACCTAATTTTTTTAGCTCTTTCCATGGTACATTTTCTCTAATTCCACCATCTATTAATTTGTATTTATTATAGTTACATGGCGAAAAAACAACAGGATAACTGCAACTAGCTCGTACCGCTTTTCCTATTTCTATATCATAGATATATTCTATACAATCTGCTATAACTCTTTTAGGTGGATAAGAAGTAAAACAAACTACATTGCCTTTGCATAAATCAACTGCTGGTATTACTAAATATTTTTTTATATCTGAAATTTTATAAATTTCTTTTTCTTTCGCCATTTTGTTAATTAAGTTTTGTATTTGTCTCCCATTGTTTAAGCCATTAATACAAATTCGCCTTGTAAAAATTAGTCCTATTACTAGTTTTACAATATTAATCATGTCTACATATTTTATCTTGTGACAGTATTTTTTAAATATTTGATACATGTCATCAGCATTAAAACCCATGGCATATAAAGATGCTACTATACTTCCGTGAGGAGGTTCCTCCTATGTAATTGAATTTTATGTTACTTTCTTCAAGTGCCTTTATTGCTCCAATGTGTGCTGCTCCTTTTACTCCACCTCCAGCTAAACATAGTCCTATTTTGCTATCCATTTATATCACCTGAGATATTTTATGAATTGTTGATTTGCAATGTTCTTGATTAATAAATTTTATTTTTTTGAATTTAATACTTTGATTTCAATTTAATAATTTGATTTTACAATTGTTCTATTTTTTTTCTACTTAATTCTGTTAGTTTTTCTATTTTTTCGATATCTATTCCATCTTTTAACATTCTTTTTGCTACTTCTTTCATCGCTTTTCTTTCTCCTTTCTTTTCTCCTCTCCTTTCTCCTATTTTCTCTCCTTCTTTTCTAGCTACACTCATATTAGTATTGTAATCATATAATGCCATTTGCTGTGATAAATACATCGCTTGCATTTTTTGACTGGCACTTAGTCTTTTGTTTTCTTCATTTACCTTCGCTATCGCTTTGTTTCTTTGACTTGACATTTCTATCTCCCCCTCATTTCCTATTATTAGATTTAACCAATCTGCTAATTCTCCTTTGGGCTTTTTCATCTTTTTGAATTTTGCTAAGTCTATAATATGTACTTCTAGTTTGTCTGTTACTGTTTTGCTTTCTTTTCCTTTTATTATTTCTTCCACTATCTCGTTTTTGTCTGTACATTCTTCAAATTTCAAGTGTGCTATTTGATGATATTCTTTTCTATTGAAATAACTAAAGTCTATTATTGCTATCGCTATTGTTTTGCTCGCTTCATTGTAAGTTTGCCCTATTTCTATTGTATTTATATAGATTTTACATATATAAAATGTTACTCTTTCTCCTATATTTTTTTGATTTTCTATCTGCATTTCTATTGCTGCTGTTGTTCCATCTCCTAGCTGTGCTCTTATATCTAGAATTCCTAGTTTCTCATTTTTAAAGTTTCTTGGCAATTCTGCGTTTTGTATTTTTAAGTTTTCTATTTTTATTTTTAAAATAGCCTGCAATAAGCCTTTTAGATTTTCTTCCTTTCCGCTTACTCCAAATAAATTTTTAAACATAAAGTCGGTTGTTGCTGGAATTCTTATGATTTTTCCGTTTTGTATTGTTGCTCCTCTAGCGTCTTTTTCGTATTGTTGTTTCTTCATTTCTACTTCCTTTCTATTTTACCATTAAATTTGATTTTATACAAGGGTTAATTTATGTTTTTGATATAAAATTAATTAAATTTGTATTTATGGAAACTTTTAAGATTGGTAAAATTTTAGAATAAATTTTTATTTGAAAAAATTATTTGAATAAATTTGATTTATATTACCATAAATTTCCATATATGGCAATAGTTTTTAGAAAAAAAATTATATTTTTAAAAATACCTATATTGATATATAGGTATTTTCCTTAAAATTTTACATAATTTAACAAATATATTTTATTGAATTTTAAATGACATCACAAAGTCAGTTCCTTCTCCTAATTTCATAATTATTGATTTTGTTACTACTTCAGTATTTTCTTTTGTAATATCTGTTAATTCTATATCTTGTACATAGTTTTGTCCTTGATCTGAAAAGTCTGTAAATTCTACATCATAGTGCAATGGTAAATTTTCTCTCATATATTCTTCAAATTCGTCTACACTTCCAAAATTGTTTTGACGAAATGTTTCATCTAATACATTATAGGCTGAAGTATAATCTCTATTATTTAACATTTGTATCCATTTGTCAATATTCATCATTACTTTCATATGGCTGTCAGATGATTCATATGTAGTTGTAAATTTTTCATTTGGTAATGTATAGGTATCTAGTGTTAATGTAAATTCCATTGGTGCGGTTTCTTTGAATATATATAGATTTTTGTATTGGTCTCTACATACATATTCAGTGTAATCTTCATAAGTGTTTATTAAATATTCAACTATTTTTGTTTTTCTTATTTCTTCATTATTATTGTCTATATACTTCTCAAATCCATCTAAATTTTTAAATCTTGCTTGTTTATATTCCATATCTATATACTTATCATATGCTAGCTGTGAATAATTCAATGATAAATTGTTGAAAAACTGAAAATATCTTTCAAGCATATCACTAACATTAAGAAGATTAATTATATATGCGTTAAACTGATTTTTTTCTACTTTATCTATTTTTTCATCTAGCTGTATTTCATCAATATCTTTATAATCTAAATTTAATATTGGTTCTATAGCAAATGATTGGTTATAGTTATCAAGAGTCACAATATAATATTTTTCCTCTACAAAATTCATCGTTTCCGTTTCTTGAAATAATCCATATACAATAAATATTGTAGTTCTTTCTTCTTGAATACAGTTCATTTTTATTGGTACAAATACTATATTTTTATCAATTTCTTTAATATATTGCGTCACATTATCAACATTAATATTATTTCTAGAAATATACTGATTGCTTAATAAACTATATGTTATAGTATTTTTAGTATCCTGATCTATAATGTTGTTATTCATATCTATATTTCTTTTTGTCGTTACACTATCAATCAACGTTTGTACACAATTAGTAACTGTATAAAACATATTTATATCTCTCACCTTTTGAATACCATATTCATATGAATCTCCTCCATCTTTGTCTTCATCAAATTTCTGTTGTTGTTTGATACTATTTAAATTTTTTACAAGCAAAAATATTACTATTATTATTATTATCAATACAATAAATATTAATTTTTTAATTATCTTCATACATTTACTTTCTCCTTATTCCCAAAATCTAAATGCATGTCTAAATGGATTTCCATTACTTCCATTCCCATTTTGTCTAGCTGATAAAGATGAAATTTTTACACTACCTGAGCAATGAATGAATTCATCATCTCCAATATATATTCCTCCATGTCCGTATTCCTCCAACCGCTTCGTCATTATAGACTATTAAAATGTCTCCTGGTTGAATATCATTAAAATCAATCTCATTAGCTGTATACGTTTTATAAAGTTCAGTAAACCATGGTACTGTTATTCCATTTTGTCTATACACCCATTCTATAAAGCCTGTGCAATCAAATGTATTTGGTCCATGTGCTCCCCATACATAATCACATCCTAATTTACTTTTAGCTATCTCTATAATTTCAGTCGCTTTTTCATTTATTGATTCATTAACATATTGTTGCAATTCTTGTTGTGCTGACTGAGTTGTATAAAAATTATGACTTCCACCTGCATCTTCATATCTACGACTATCATCTACATCATTAAATAAAAAAATAAGATTATTTAACCATGATCCCTGTCGTAAAGAGGCCCCTGGTGTCATGAAAAATACCGCTCCTTGAGATGTATCTCCATTTTCTAAAATATACTCAACAGCATCAATTGTTGTTTGCGTAATAGAAACACTATAATATCTTCCATCAGATGTAGGAGTAAATTGACTTGGAGCAAAAACAACATCTCTAACATTATTAGGAAATTCCGAAGATAAAACTCTATTCAAAATAACACTTGCAACATAACTCTTTTGCTCCATCGTGCCTCCAGTTCTTTCTGCTTCTGTTATCCTTTGCAAAATTTCTATATCTTCGTCTGTTAAATTTATACTATTATATGAAATTACTCCACCTCTTACTTTTGAAATACTTGTGAACTTATTATCCTCATAGATACTAAAATCAAACAAATCCTTATTCTTAATATTAGCCTCATCCTCAACACAAGCAAACAAATACTTTGTTAATTCAATCATATTACTCGTTTTAGGGCTTTTCTCCATTAACTGATAAAGCCATGTATCTGTAATAGTACTTATTGCATCACTATTTCTAAAAATCTCAATAAATTTCATAGCATTGCTATCTGCGTGTGGATCTCCTGAAGTATATTGATTTGTAATACTAGATCCATTATTTGTAGTTTCAATCTTTACATTACTATTAGCAGATGAATAAGACTGATCTTTATAGAATTTTACAAACCAACAATCTGCATATGTTAATTCTATTGTTGGAGTACAAGATTCTGAAGTTATTGTATATGGAATTTCATTTCCCCATTCATCATATTGATATTCAACAGTTTGTGAAGTTGTAACTTTATCTTGAACTGCTATTACAATTTCAGAATCTAATGCTAATTGTGCTAAATTCTCTGCAAATTCCACATCACTACCAGTAATTAAAAAGCATAATAAATATTCAAATGGCATAGTATATTTATTCATAGCACTATTATAATTAATTGGTCTTCCCTTTGAAATTGTTAAACCTGTTTCGGAATTATAATACCAAGTTGCTGTTATTAACTGCTTTTTTGAGTTTAGTGTATATACATCTAATGCTCTTTCGTCATTTTGAGTTACTAAGGAATTAAATACTCTTTTCTCTACAAATGAAAGATCC
>CANRLE010000067.1 GCA_947631385.1 uncultured Clostridia bacterium
TTGCTATACTCACTCCTGCTAATATTAACAAAACTATTATTGTTATGACTAATGCAATTATTGTTATTCCTTTGTTTTTCTTCATTTACTTTTTCCTCCCTTGTTTTATGTTATTTTTATTATACATATTTACTATATTTATATCACAAATAATTTGACTTTTGCAATAGTTTTTAACAAAAAAAAAGAGAATTATGGGGCTGTCCCCAATTCCTCTTTTCATTATTTTTTATTAAAATACATAATTAAATATTCAATTGTTTTTTTATCCTCCTTTGATAATTTGTCAAATCCAGCTAAAGAATAGGCTAAACTTTTATTTTCTTTTACACTTAAATACTTGCTGAAAATCTGATCTAATGTGACATGAAATAAATTACAAATGCGAATTAAAATTTCATATGAAGGTTTTGCTCTATCCTGTTCAATATCACTTATATATCTTACTGATACCTCTATACTTTCTGCTAATTTTTCTTGTGTATAACCATTACTTTTTCTAATTTCTTGCAAACTTTTTCCAATCTTAATAGAACTTGACTTTCTCATATTTTTTCTCCTATTTCATTTTTGTTTATCTTATCAAATTTTTTTATTGCAATAAATGAAATTCGTTCGTACTTTATTGTATTTTATTTCTTATTTTATAATTCTTCAATATATTTTTCTAATAGCATATCCAATATTTTCCTTTGTTCTTCAATTTTCTCCTTTGGTTCTTCATTTTTTATCATTTTTTCGATTTCTTGTAATTTCTCTGCTATTTCTTCTTTTAAATTTTTCATAATTTCACCTCTTCATTATTTTGATTCTTTTTATAAATTTTATCCTAACATATATCATTTTTTATTAAAATTTTTTGCATAAATCTTGACAAATCTGCTAATACTGTGTAAAATAATACTTATTAAAAATAAAGCATTTACGTTTGTACAATGAAAGCCATAGAAGTTACTTGTAGAGAATAAGGGTCACTGGCTGAAAGCCCTTTAAGGTCAACCTATAAAGCGAAACACATTGGAGTAATTTTAAATAAAGTGGAAAATCCAAATGATTTTCAAGCTGGGTGGTACCGCGGAAAAATTTATTTCGTCCCTGCATATAGCAGTGGACGTTTTTTATATTCAAACATCCACTAGCAAAACATAGGAGGTAAAAAAATGAAAGAATATCGAACTTGTACATGTAATCAAATTCGTTTAGAGGATGTTGGAAAAAAAGTCAGAATTGCTGGTTTTGTTCAAACAATACGTGACTTTGGAGGTCTTGTATTTTTAGATATTAGAGATATGTACGGAATAACACAAGTAGTTACTTCTGGTAAAGAAGAAGATGTGGACTTTGCTTCACATATACCTTTAGAGTCTTCTGTAAGTGTATATGGCGAAGTTAAGAAAAGAGATGAAGAAACAATTAATCCTAAATTGGAAACTGGTTTGGTAGAAATTCGTATTGAAGAAATTACTATTTTAAATAAAAGGACAAAAGCACTTCCTTTTGAAATAAATTCAGATCAGGAAATAAGGGAGGATTTAAGACTTCAATATAGGTTTTTAGATTTAAGAAATGATAGACTAAAGAATAATTTAATATTAAGAGCTAAAGTTCTTCAATTCTTAAGAAATGAAATGATTAATCAAGGATTTCTAGAGGTACAAACGCCAATACTAACTAGTTCTTCCCCAGAAGGTGCTAGAGATTACTTAGTGCCTAGTAGATTACACCCTGGCAAATTTTATGCTTTACCACAGGCACCACAGCAATTCAAACAATTGCTAATGGTTTCTGGAATTGATAAATATTTTCAAATTGCACCTTGTTTTAGAGATGAAGATGCAAGAGCAGATAGAGCACCTGGAGAATTTTATCAACTAGATATGGAAATGTCTTATGCAACTCAAGAAGATGTTTTTGCTGCAATCGAACCAGTTATGTATCATACATTTCAAGAATTTTCTAATAAAAAAATAGTTTCTTATCCCTTTCCAAGAATAGCTTATAAAGATGCTATGCTAAAATATGGTTCTGATAAACCAGATTTAAGAAATCCTTTAGTGATTATTGATTTATCTGAATTTTTTAAAAAATGTACATTTAAACCTTTTATTGATAAAACAGTTAGAGCAATTAAGGTTCATGGACACTTTTCAAAAGGATTTCATGAAAAATTATTGCAATATGCAACAAGCATTGGTATGCCAGGACTTGGATATTTGGAAGTACAAAATGATTTGAGTTTTAAAGGTCCTATTGATAAATTTATTCCTGAAGATTTAAAACCAGAATTAATAAAATTAGCTGACTTAAAACAAGAAGACACTATTTTCTTTATTGCTGACAATCCAAAAAGAGCTACAGAACTTGCTGGGCAAATTAGACAAGAACTTGGAAAAAGATTGGAATTAATTGATGAAAATACATTTGCCTTTGCTTGGATTGTTGATTTTCCAATGTTTGAAGAAGATGAACATGGTAAACTTGCTTTCAGCCATAATCCATTTTCTATGCCGCAAGGTGGTTTAGAAGCCTTAACAAATCAAAATCCATTAGATATTTTAGCATATCAATATGATATTGTATGTAATGGTATTGAACTTTCATCTGGTGCTGTTAGAAATCATGATATTGAAATCATGTTAAAAGCCTTTACAATGGCTGGCTATACAGAAGATGAGGTAAAGACTAAATTTGGTGCATTATATACTGCATTTCAATTTGGTGCTCCTCCCCATGCTGGTATCGCACCAGGATTAGATAGAATGCTTATGCTATTAACAGATTCTGACTCTATTCGTGAAGTTATTGCTTTTCCACTAAATAGTAAAGCTCAAGATTTGATGATGGGAGCTCCTAGTCAGGTTAGACGTGACCAATTAAGAGATATCCATATTCAAATAGATTTAAAATAAAAAATTGCCATTAGGAATTTTCTTTTCCTTTGGCAATCTTTTTTTTCTTATCTTTTCGATTTTCTTCAAATTCTTCCCATGATTTGCTAAATTTATGATTAGCAAACATTTCTTTTAATCCCGTAATTTGTTTCAATCTAATAATCTCATCTAATTCCATTCCTAAATGTTCAGATATTTGTCCTTCTGTCCATCCATGTTCTGTTAATGTTAAAACAATGTGTGACATATCCACTATTTGGTGAGTTCCGTCTTGCTCTGTTATGCCTTATTGTACTTGCCATACGATTTTCTAAGTCTTTATTAATAGTAACAATTGGAATTTCTTTTAAATGAAAATATTCTTTAGCACATCTATAACGGTGAAATCCATCAACTACTATATACATATCTCTTTCTTTATCATAATATGCTACAATAGGTTGTGTATATCCATCTTCTTCAATTGAATGCTTTAATAATTGCATTTCTGGAGGTGCTACTTTGTTGGGGTTATAGTCATTAGCCTCCACTTTGTTAATATCAACCATTTTTACGTTTAATACTGGAAATTCTATTTTGCTCATTTTTATTATGTCCTTTCTTTTCTTTTTAGTCTTCTGCCATCATTTCTCCCATATAAATTACTACAAAGTTCTTGTACTCTTGATCTTTGTTAATTTTAAAGCCACTTTTTTCATATGTTTCTAAATATCTATTAGGTACGGTACTATATGTAATATTTTCTTGTTTTTTTATTTCTTTCAATATTGATTCCAGATATTTTTCCTTAGTTGTATAAATATTTTTTATGACATTTTTGCGAACTGATACAAATGCTGCTACCTTTTCTTGTTCTAAGTAAATATACCATTCTTTGTCATCATCATCATAAATCCTATCACTAGTTTGTTTTTCAACTAATCTTGAACCGAAAAACTTTCCCATATATTCATAAAATTTTTCATCTTTATTTGTAATCTTTTTTACCATATTATTAACCTCCTAATTACAATTTTTTAATATTATTTTTTGCAAAGTTTTATCATCAGTTTTTGTTTTTCTAGTCAGTAAATTGTCCCATTTATGTATAAGCTCTAATAATTCTTTGTCATCATTTTTTGTTTGAGCAAAAGATAATCTTTTTAAGTAAAAATCATTTTTCTCTAATGCTCTTGCTATTCTTCGCCATGATATTACTTTCTTTTGATTTTCTAATTTGTGTTCTGCTGTATCAGGAATTTGGTCTTCTGGCACACCATATTTATTTTTATACCAATATATAAATTTTTTTATTTTTCTATAATAATGCATCATTAAATCCCAATTGTAAATTCCTATACTCTCTAATAAAAACACTGTATATTCTTGCCAAGACATAAATTCTGGTTTACAAGATTTGATATTTCCTAATGCTGTTGATTTACAATAAATATTTCCAAAATTAACACCGATTAACACGATTTAACACTTTCGTCCATGTATCATATTCTAAAGCTCTAAATTGATCTAATCCATTTTTTTGGTCATCACCATAAGGTTGACACAGTCTTTGTTCATAAATGCTTACACCATTTTTATACATCAATTCATAAATGTAATTAAATTTTAAGTCTAACTGGCTGACTGCTCCCCAAATATCATCTGCTGACCAATCATAAATAGGATAAAAATTATATACATCTATATGTTTTTCATTTACTTTAAGTTTAGTTGTCCAATTATAGTTGTTAAATGTAATTTTTTTATCTTGAAAGGCAATGGTTCTAAATCTGTTTAAACTTTCATCTGTTCTAATTCCTATACCACAAGCAACTTTTCCCTGATATTTTTCTTGATACCAACTAGCAAATTGGACAATAAATTCTTCAAATTCTTCTCCTTTTTTGAACCATGGAAATGGACAATTATGAATGTTAATGCTATCTTCTGGCATACTTCTTACCCATAGATGCTTGCTTTCTTCTTCCCAGCAAATCCACTTTGGTTGTAGAACTGATATTGCATTTCTTAATGCCATTGGTAAAGCAATATGATAAAAATCTCTAATCTGTGATAATCCTTTTAACTCTTCTACATGTTCTATTGTATATCTATATTGAGCTTCTAAATCAATATATAATACATCAAATTTTTTTCCCATTTTTTTAGCAACTCGATTAGCTAGTTGTACCATAACTGAACTATCTTTTCCACCACTAACACTAAAATAGATATTATCAAAATTGGTAAACATTATTTCTAATCTTTCTAATGCTGCATCAAGTACATTTTTTTCTAAATATATTTTTGGCAATTTTTTTTTCCTCTTTTCTTATATTTTAGATTATAACATTTTTGGAGAACTCTGTAAAGTTTTGTCGTAAATAAATTCATATTTTTTTTTCATATATAATAAAAATGTTATAGTATTAGTGTTACAAATTGTTTGTGTTTTAATAAGAAAAGAGGCTATTTAAGCCTCCCCTATGAATTCATATATTTATATTTTCTACAAATATCTTATTTTTTGTTTACTAAATCTTTTAATGCTTTACCAGCTTTGAATACTGGAGCTTTTGATGCAGGTATTTTGATTTCTTCCTTAGTTTGTGGGTTTCTTCCTTTTCTAGCTGCTCTTTTTCTTACTTCAAAAGATCCAAATCCAACTAATTGAACTTT
>CANRLE010000068.1 GCA_947631385.1 uncultured Clostridia bacterium
GTAGGACCAGCTTTAGGTTCAAGTGGTGTAAACATTATGCAATTTGTAAAAGAATTCAATGATAGAACAGCAAACCAACCAGGAATGATTATACCAGTAGTAATTACTGTATATCAAGATAAATCATTTGAATTCATTACAAAAGTACCACCAGTAGCAGTATTAATTAAAAAAGCAATAAAAATTGAAAAAGGTTCAGGAAAACCAAACATGGAGAAGGTTGCAAAAATAACAAAAGCACAAGTAAAAGAAATTGCAGAACAAAAAATGCCAGACTTAAATGCAGCTAGCCTTGAAACAGCAATGAGCATGGTAGAAGGAACTGCTAGGTCAATGGGTGTTGTTGTTACAGAATAAAAAATAAAATTGGGAGAGCTAAGCTCGTTTGAACCAAAGGAGGTAAAAAAATGAAAATATCAAAAAGATACGCAGAAAGCGTAAAATTAATTGACAAGACAAAAGAATACGAAGCTAAAGAAGCTTTAGAATTAATCGAAAAAATGCCAAAACCAAAATTTGATGAAACAGTTGAATTGCATGTAAAATTAGGAGTAGATTCTAAACATGCAGACCAACAAGTTAGAGGTACAGTAGTACTTCCACATGGTACTGGTAAAACACAAAGAGTATTAGTATTTGCAAAAGGACCAAAGGCAGAAGAAGCAGAAAAAGCAGGAGCTGACTTTGTTGGAGCAGAAGAATTAATACCAAAAATTCAAAATGATAACTGGTTTGATTATGATGTTATCGTTGCAACACCAGATATGATGGGTGTTGTTGGAAGATTAGGTAAAGTATTAGGACCAAAAGGATTAATGCCAAACCCTAAATCAGGAACAGTTACTATGGACGTAACAAAAGCTATCAATGAAATCAAATCTGGTAAAGTAGAATATCGTTTAGACAAAACAAACATTATTCACTTAGGATTTGGAAAAGTTTCATTTGGAAGTGAAAAATTATTAGAAAATTATGAAACTGTTATGAATGCAATTATAAAAGCTAAACCAGCAGCTGCAAAGGGACAATACATTAAGAGTATAGCTATAACTACTACAATGGGACCTGGAATTTATATCAGTCAAAAATAATAAATAGAAAGCCAAAGACAGTAGGCAAAAGTAAGTCCTACCGAGGTTATCAAAGAAAACGTGTATTTATTATGCACTCTTTGTACCATCGGAGGACAAAGAGTGTTATTTATTTTTATAAATAAAAAGCAATTTTTAGGAGGTGAAAAATGAATGGCAAGTGAAAAAATACTTAACCAAAAGAAAGAAGAAGTAAAAAAATTAGCTGAACAAATGAAAGAAGCTAAATTAATACTTTTAACAGATTACAGAGGAATTAATGTAACAGATGACACAATTTTAAGAAAAGATTTAAGAAATGTAGGAGCTCAATATACTATCATAAAAAACAATATTACAAGAAGAGCATTAAGTGAATGTGGTATAGAAGGCTTAGAAGACAAGCTAGAAGGACCAACAGGAGTTGTTATCAGTTTAGAAGATTATTTAGAAGCATCTAAAGTAATTTATAAATTTAGCAAAGATAATGACTACTATACAATTAAAGGTGGAGTAATTGAAGGTAAAGTTATGACAGCAGATGAAATCATAACATTAGCAAAATTACCATCAAGAGAGACTTTACTATCTATGCTTGCAGGTGCATTACTTGGCAATATTTCAAAAGTTGCTGTTGCATTAGAAGAAGTTAGAAAACAAAAAGAAGCAAATGGTGAAAAAGCAGAAGTAGCTGAACCAGCAAATGCTTAAATAAAAAAATAAAATTAGAGTGGTGAACTTAACTCACTAGAAAGAGGAGGATTTTAAAATGGAAAAAATAGAAAAATTAATTGAAGAAATCGACGCTTTAACAGTTGTTGAATTAGCAGACTTAGTTAAAGCTATCGAAGAAAAATATGGAGTATCTGCAGTAGCAGCAGCTGCACCAGCAGCTGGAGGAGCAGCAGCAGGAGCTGCAGCAGAAGAAAAAACATCATTTGATGTAGTTTTAGCAGAAGCAGGAGATCAAAAAATCAAAGTTATCAAAGTAGTTAGAGATGCTACAGGATTAGGATTAAAAGAAGCTAAAGACTTAGTAGATGGAGCACCAAAAACAGTTAAAGAAGGAGTTTCTAAAGAAGAAGCTGAAGACTTAAAAGCTAAATTTGCTGAAGTTGGAGCAGTTGTAGAATTAAAATAATTATTAATACCAAAAAAAGGAAAAAACAAGCTAAAAACAGCTTGTTTTTTTTGCAAAAAAAGTATATAATAGGAAGCGAATTTAAACCTATGGAAAGGGATGATAAAACAATGAAGGTAAGCAGAGAAGAGATTTTACACATAGCCAATTTAGCACACTTAAACTTAGAAGAAAATGAAATCGATACTTATTTATTACATTTACAAGATATCTTAAATTTTGCTAACATTGTAAACAATGCTCCAGTTGATGATTTAGATGTAACAATAGGAGCAAACGAAGCGAAAAACGTATTTAGAAAAGATGAGATAAAAATATTTGAAGACAATGAAAGTTTATTGCAGAATGCAGTTGCTAAAGAACAAAATATGTTTAAAATACCAAAAGTAATTAACTAAAAGGAGGAAAATAGATGGATATCACAGAATTAACGGTACATGAATTGCAAGAAAAATTAGAAAGCAAAGAATTAACTATAACAGAGATAACAAAAGCTTATTGTGATAGAATAAATGAAAAAGAAGGCGATGTACAAGCATTTGTAACAACATTAACTGAAAATGCTATGGAACAAGCTAAAGGAATGCAAGAACAATTTGATAAAGGAGAACTCAAAGGAGAATTTGCTGGGATTCCTATAGGAATTAAAGATAACATATGCACAAAAGGGATAAAAACAACATGTAGTTCAAAAATGTTAGAAAATTTTGTTTCACCTTATGATGCAACAGTTATGGAAAAAATAAAAGAAGAAAATATCATTAATTTAGGAAAACTAAACATGGATGAATTTGCCATGGGAGGTTCAACAGAATATTCATATTTTAAGAAAACAAAAAATCCATGGAATTTAAACAAAGTTCCAGGAGGTTCATCAGGAGGAAGTGCTGCAGCAGTAGCAGCTAATATGGTACCATGGGCATTAGGATCTGATACAGGTGGTTCTATAAGACAACCAGCTAGTTTTTGTGGAGTGGTTGGATTAAAACCAACATATGGATTAGTATCAAGATATGGATTAGTAGCATTTGCATCTTCTTTAGACCAAATTGGTCCAATAACAAAAGACGTAAGAGATGCAGCAATGCTTTTAAATATTATTGCAGGTCATGATGAAAAAGATACAACATCAAGTGATAGACCAAAAATGGATTACACCAAGTGTTTGAAAAATGATGTAAAAGGACTAAAAATAGGAATTCCAAAAGAATTCTTTGGAGAAGGAATAAATGAAGAAGTAAAAGCATCTTTACAAAAAACTATTGAAAAATACAAAGAATTAGGAGCTGAAATTGAAGAATTTTCATTAGATATTGCAAAATATGCTTTGGCAACCTATTATATTATTGCTTGTGCAGAGGCAAGTTCAAATTTGGGAAGATTTGATGGAATTCGTTATACTTATCGTACACCAGAATTCAAAAATCTAAAGGAAATATATAAAAAATCAAGAAGTGAAGGTTTCGGTCCAGAAGTAAAAAGAAGAATTATATTAGGAACTTATGTATTGTCATCAGGGTATTATGATGCTTATTATAAAAAAGCACAAAAAGTACGTACATTAGTTATGAATGAATTTAATAAGGAATTTGAAAAATATGATGTGATATTAACACCAACATCACCAACAGTAGCATTTGATATAGGTTCAAAAACAAACAACCCACTAGAAATGTATCTAGCAGATATTTGTACTGTATCTGTAAACATTGCAGGTTTACCGGGAATATCTATTCCATGTGGTGTAGATAAAGAAGGAATGCCAATAGGAATGCAATTAATAGGAAACAAGTTCTGTGAAGAGACAATATTAAATGCAGCATATACTTTAGAACAAGCTATTAACTTTAGACAAAATTATCAACCGCAATTTAGAAAATAAGGAGGAAAAAATAGATGTCAAGAGAAAATTATGAAGTAGTAATAGGGCTAGAGGTGCATGCAGAACTTTCAACAAAGACAAAAATATTTTGTTCTTGCCCAACTGAATTTGGTGCTAGTCCAAATACTCATACTTGCCCAATATGTATGGCAATGCCGGGAACTTTACCAGTATTGAATGAAAAAGTAGTTGAATATGCAGTAAAGGCAGGTTTAGCAACTAATTGTGAAATTTCAAGAGATAGCAAGAATGACCGAAAAAATTATTTTTACCCAGATTTACCAAAAGCTTATCAAATTTCACAATTTGATAAACCTTTATGTGAGCATGGATATGTAGAAATTGATACAGATGATGGCAAAAAGAAAATTAGATTAACTAGAATTCATATTGAAGAAGATGCAGGAAAATTAAACCATGATGAATTTGGTGGAGGAAGTTTAGTGGACTTAAATAGAGCAGGAGTTCCATTAATTGAAATTGTTTCTGAACCAGATATTCGCAGTAGTGAAGAAGCAGAGAAATATTTAAGAAAATTAAAATCTATTTTGGAATATATTGAAGTTTCTGACTGTAAAATGCAAGAAGGTTCTTTAAGAGCAGATGTTAATGTTTCAGTAAGGAAAAAAGGTGATAGCAAATTAGGAACTCGTACTGAAATGAAAAACATGAACTCTTTTAGAAGTATTGTAAGAGCAATTGAGTATGAAGTAGATAGACAAATTGATGTTATTGAAGATGGTGGAACAATAGAACAAGAAACACTAAGATGGGATGAAGTATCAGGAAAAACATTTTCTATGAGAGATAAAGAAGATGCTCAAGATTATAGATATTTTCCAGACCCAGATTTAGTTGCTATTAAACTATCTGAAGAGTATATTCAAAATATAAAAGATAGTCTACCAGAATTGCCAGAAAGTAGAAAACAGAGATATTTAGAAGAATATGGATTGTCTCAAAAAGATGCTAATTTAATTACATCTTCAAAATATTTATCAGATTTATTTGAAGCGGCAATCGAAGTATGCAATAATCCAAAGGCAGTAAATAACTGGATTATATCAGATATATCAAGAATATTAAATGAAACAGAAATGGAACCAATCGAAATACCATTTGATGCTAAACAATTAGGTAAGCTAGTTATACTAATTGATAAAGGAACTATAAGCTCAAGCATTGGTAAAAAAGTATTGGTAGAGCTATTTGAAAATCCTAGAGACCCAGAAGACATTATTAAAGAAAAAGGATGGATTCAAATATCAGATGAAGGAGCAATAAAAGAAGTTGTACTTAAAATTTTAGAAGCTAACCCACAATCTATTGCAGATTATAAGGGAGGAAAGGATAAGGCTTTAGGTTTCTTAGTAGGTCAAGCTATGAAAGAAACAAAGGGAAAGGCTAATCCACAGATGTTGAACAAAATGTTTATAGAAGAGTTAAAAAAATAAA
>CANRLE010000069.1 GCA_947631385.1 uncultured Clostridia bacterium
CGGTCATTAGAAATAAAACTATTTCATTTGTTGTTCAGCTTGTTGGATCATTTTTCTAACCATGTTACCACCGATTCTACCAGCGTCTTTAGAAGAAAGGTCTCCATTATATCCGTCTTTTAAAGTAACACCAACTTCACTAGCTACTTCATATTTAAATTTGTCTAAAGCAGTCATAGCTTCTGGAACTAATTTTCTGTTTGAATTGTTTGCCATTGTTTTTTCACCTCCTGTAATATTACATATAAGAAAAAACCTTTGCTTTTTCTAATACTAGCATTCGCCAAAAAAGAAAAAAATAAACAAGCAATTTTTACCAAAACAAAAATAAAAAAATCTTGCAAATTATAAATTTAGAAGTTATAATATAAAACAGTAATAAGGAGTGAAAAATATGTACAAACTAGTAGCAGTAGATTTAGATGGAACAATGTTAAACTCTTACGGTATTGTTACAGAAAATACAAAAAAAGAAATAAAAAATGTAATAGAAAAAGGCATTGATGTTATTATAGCTTCAGGAAGACCAATAGATTCTATAAAAGAAATTGCAAAAGAAATAGGAAGCAATAAATACTTTATTGCAGGAAATGGTTCTATAATTTATGATATCCAAAATGACAAAATTATATATGAAAAATTTTTACCAAAAGACAAAGTACTACAAATGATAAAAATATGTGAAGATAATAGCATATCTTACAATGTTTATACAGAACAAACAATATTAGCAACTGCATTAAAATACAATGTCTTATATTATCAAAAAGAAAATTTAAAAAAAGAAGAAAGCAAAAGAACTAAAATTAGTATTGTTGAAAACATGTATGAATATGTAAAAAACTCAAAAGAAAACAAATTTATAAAAATGACGATTTGTGACGAAAGTAAAACAGTCTTTCAATCAATCATAAAAAAATTAAGAAAGATTGGGGGAATTGACGTACTAGACGTTTCTCATATGTCAAGAAAAACAATTAAGCAAGGAACAGAAGAAAAAACAATAGAATATTATTATACAGAAATAACAGGCAGTAATGTAGATAAATGGAATGCTATTGAGTATTTAATACAACAACTAAAGATAGATAAAAGTGAAGTGATTGCTATTGGTGATAATGTAAATGATAAAAAAATGATACAAGAAGCAGGATTAGGAGTCGTTATGGCAGGAAGTACACCTGAAGTAGTCCAAATTGCGGATTATATAACAAGCACCAACGAAGACGAGGGAGTTGCTAAAGTGCTACAAAAATTTTGCTAGAAAAATGCTATTCTAAAATGATAGCATTTTTTATATTACAAAAGTATTACATTAGTATTACAACAATATTAATTTTTAGTAACAACAAATAATTTTATTGCTTTTAATAGTGGTTTGCGTTAAAATAAAATAGATAGAGTATTTTGTAAAAAAATATAATAAAATAAAGAATAAGGGAGGAATTTGTCATGGCAACAAATCCAATGCAAAGAAAAGCAAGAAATTCATTTCTATTAGGTATGTTATTAATGTTAGTAATTGCAGGGGCAGTTATAGCATTGTTATTCATGCAGTTAATGGAAAAAAATAAAAAGGAGCAAGAACAATTGAAACAGCAGGTGAATGCTTATGTATTAAATCAAGATGTTAGTTCAGGTCAAATTATTACAACAGATATGTTAGTATCACAAAAGGTTAATAGAACTCTTGTTCCAAGTAATGCTACAAGTGATATTAGCTTGATAGAAAATTATGCCTTAGAAGATAAAGAAGGAGACGATATTTATACTAAATATGATGACAATATTCCTAAATTATATATAAAAAAGGATAACCGTGAATATGAAGTACAAGAAGAGCAAGAGACAGAAAACTATTATATTGAAAGAAATGGCGAGAAAGAATATCTACAATTAAATAGTGTACCTTTAGTAGCAAAAGTAACTATGAAAAAAAATACATTGATTACAACAGAATTATTAAGTAAAAGAGATAGTGTTGTACAAGATGATATGAGAAAACAAGAATATAATGCTGTTGTATTACCAATGGATTTAATGTCAGGTGACTATATTGATATAAGATTATTATTACCATCTGGTCAAGACTATATTGTAGTTTCTAAAAAAGAAGTAGAGTTACCAAATATTGATGGAACTGATTCAGAAGATACAATATGGATGAACCTAACAGAAGATGAAATATTACATATGAGCTGTGCAATTATTGATGCATATAAAATTAATGGTTCTAAACTATATGCAACTAAATATACAGAAGCAGGAATGCAAGAAGCAGCAACACCAACTTATCCACTTGGTGGACCTTCAACTAGATTACTAGAAAGTGATCCAAATATCTTAGAAAGAGCAATGAATGAATTATCAAATAGATATAATAGCACAAATGCAGCAGATTTAAGAAATAATTATATTGATAGTGTAATAACTGATCAAGGAGAACAATCAAATTCTAATGAACAAACTAAGATGCAAGAAAGTATAACAAATTCTAAAAATTCAAGAAAAGATTACTTAGATTCTTTAACAGGAGCAATAGAATAAAAAAAGGAGAGAAATACAGATGAAAAATATAGGGTTTATAGGAGCGTATGACAAAACAGATTTAATTCTATATATAGCTAAAATAATAGCAATGCTAGGTAAAAAGGTACTAGTAATAGACTCTACCGTTAATCAAAAAGCAAGATATGTAGTACCTACTATAAATCCTACAATACGCTATGTTACAGATTTTGAGGATATTGATATAGCGGTTGGGTTTTCAAGCATACCAGAAATAAAAAAATATTTAGGAATGGCAGAAGACAGCGAAATGGAATATGATTTTGCATTAATAGATACAGACAATATGGATGGATTTGAAAAATTTGATTTGGCCAATGCAAAGAAAAAATATTTTGTAACATCATTTGACAACTATTCTTTAAAGAAAGGATTAGAAATATTAAGCGGTTTACAAGATGTGGCAAGTCTAACTAAAGTATTATATTCTAAAGATATGTTGAAGGAAGAAGATGACTATTTAAATTTCCTTTCACTAGGATATAAGGTAGTATGGAATGAATATAAAATCTATTTTCCAATAGAAAATGGAGATTTAAATATTATCTATGAAAATGAAAGATTTGCAAAAATAAGATTTAAGAAGTTAAGTATTCAATATAAAGATGGTTTAGCTTATCTATCAGAAGATATACTGGGAGATGTAAGCGAAACAAACATAAGAAAAGTCATGAAAAATATTTAAAAGGAGTATAAAAATGTCAATTGTAACTTTTTGGAGTAATGGAAGAGAACAAACAGGAAAAACATTATCTTTAGCAGCAGTTTGTACTCATTTAGGAAGTGAACACAATTATAGAATATTACTAATTTCAACAGGGTATGAAGATGAAAATTTAGACCATTGCTTTTGGCAACCAAGAAAAGCAAAGAAAAACTTAGGTTTATTTGGTCCAAATACTAATATGGATATGGACGAAGGAATTGCAGGATTAGCAAAAGTAATGAAAAGTAATAAATTATCTCCAGATATTATTACAAATTACACAAAAACTATATTTAAAGATAGATTAGAAATATTAACAACATTTAAAGGAACAAAAACTGAATATGATGACCTTAGAAAAGTTTATCCAGACATTATTAATTTAGCAAATAACTATTATGATTTAGTATTTGTTGATTTAGACAAACAAGTTCAAGATCATATTTCAGAAGTCATCTTAAGAAATTCTAACTTAATTGTTGTAAATTTAAGTCAAAGACTAGCTAGTATAAATACTTTTATGGAGATGAGAGAAGAACAACCAATGTTACAATCTAAAAAAGTATTATTATTACTAGGAAGATATGATAAATATTCAAAATACAATATTAAAAATATATCTAGATATTTAGGTGAGAAAAATAAAGTTTCAACAATTCCATATAATACTTTATTTTTTGAAGCAAGTGAAGAAGCAGGAGTTCCAGATTTATTTTTAAAACTGAAAAAAACAGGAGAAGATGATAGAAATGGATTCTTTTTAGCAGAAGTAAAAAGAACAGCAGATAATATCATCTATAGATTACAGGATTTAGCGATGAAGATGTAAGGAGGGAAAACCAAATGACAATAACAAACATCATACTAATAATAGTAGTAATAGGAATTGCAATCTATGCTATTTACTATAGTATAAAAAAGAAAAAGACTGCAGAAGTAGAAGTGCAAATTGATGTAGATGATAAAACTTATACTATAGAAAAGATGACAGAGTTTGTTAAAAAAAGGCTAGATGAAATTACCAAAATTAACTTATATGATATTGGTCTTTCAGAAGAAGAATTGAAAAGAAGAAAAAATAAAAAATATGAGTTAAAAAAGGCATTAAAGGGTTGTACATATGGTGATGTCAATGACAAAAAATATGTTAAAGAGCTAATTTTCGATTTATTACAAAAAGAATATGGGGTTTCAGAAAGCAATATATCAAAATCAATTCCATTTGATATACCTTCCTTATTAACAGCACAAGACAAATTTGATATTTTAATATATAGTTATAAAAAGGAATTTGCTTATGAAGCTTTAACAGAATTAATAAAAAAGTATAATCTAGCAGTATTAAAATATGTTGAAGGAGAAACGAAACCTTCATATGTAATAACAAGTCAAGAAATAGAAGATATATATGAAAAAGAAAATATTGTATTATCTTTTTCAGATAAATTAGCAGTAGTAGTACAAAGAATTTATCAACATTACAAAGGATATAGTAGTATAGACGAAGTAAGGGATATGAATATAGATGGTGTGTCTGGTGGTGTATCTGGACTTCCAGAAAGTTTCTTAAGCCAAGTAGCACAAACAGATAGTGGAGACTATTTAGAGCAAATAACAGAGCACAAAGTACCAAGAGCATGTGATAGTATATGGATATTTTTCCAAGGTAAATCAATTCGTCTAGCATTCTTATCTTTTGGAACAGAAGCAGAACTAAAAAGAGTTTGTCAAAACATTTATAAGTATAACAATCCGGGACAATTATCAGACACAAATGGTTACAAAATTAATGAAATGAAAGACGGTTCACGTGTAGTAGTTGTAAGACCAAGCTTTTCTGAAACATGGGCATTTTTCGTAAGAAAGTTTGATGTTAAGCGTTCTACACTAGAGCAATGGTTCAAAGGAGAACCAGGATGCGATGAATCAATTGAATTATTGAAATACTTAGTAAAAGGAGCCAGAATTACCTCTATCACAGGTGAGCAAGGTTGTGGTAAAACAACAATGCTTATGGGAATGATAGAAAACATATATGAAACAATGAACATCCGTGTTCAAGAAACAGCTTTCGAGTTACACTTAAGAAAAATATATCCAACTAGAAATATCTTAACATTTAGAGAAACAGATACAATATCAGGACAAGAAGGTTTGGACGTTCAAAAGAAAACTGACGG
>CANRLE010000070.1 GCA_947631385.1 uncultured Clostridia bacterium
AGGTAGATATTTAAATATCATTTGAATTGCCTTCATATGAAACATATCAGACATTTCATTATGAGCTGCTGTGATATATCCTTCGACTGCATGAGTCAATGCATCCATTCCTGTTGCAGCTGCTAAACTTTTTGGCATAGAAGCCATTAATTCTGAATCAACAATAGATAGAATTGGAATATCATTAGGATCTACACATACCATTTTTATTTTTTCATCTTCATCTGTTATAACATAATTGATTGTTACTTCTGCAGCTGTTCCAGCTGTAGTTGGAAGTGCTATTACTGGCATTCCCTTATTTTCAGTATTAGACAATCCATTTAAAGATTTAATGTCAGCTCTATCTGGATTTGTCATAACAATAGAAATTCCTTTTGCTGTATCAATGCTTGAACCTCCTCCAACAGCAACAATTACATCTGCTTTAGCCGTTTTACAAGCTTTTACACCATCAGTTACATTTTTTATAGTTGGATTTGGTTTTATTTTTGAATATAGTTTATAATGTATTTTTGCCTTTTTTAATATTTCCTCAATTTTTGCAGTCACACCAGCTTCTACTAAAGCCTCATCACTAACTAATAATACTTTTGAAAATCCTCTTTTCTTGATTTCTGTAACAAGTTCTTCTCTTGCTCCTTTTCCAAAATAAGATGTTTCATTTAGCACAAATTTTGTTGACATTTTTTTCTTTCCTCCTTTATCAAAACATAATTAATCACCTAAGTTAATGCCTATATCTCGAGCTGTTTTTACTAAATCATGGTCCATATTTACTTTCCTTATATTACTTTCTTCTGTATTTCCTGATACGGCACCAATCTTAGTATTTTTTCCTACCACTTCTTCTAGTGATACACAATCTAATTTTCCGTTTTTAATGACAACTAGTGTTCCAAATTTGCCTTCTAGTGCAAGTTGCATTGCTTTTGTTCCATACTTTGTTGAAAGTACTCTGTCAAATGCTGTTGGTGTTCCTCCTCTTTGCATGTAACCTAATGTTGTATTTCTTGCTTCTAATCCTGTTAATTTTTCTAGTTCTTGAGCTACAACTTGTCCAACTCCTCCTAATTTTGTGTTATCTACTCCTGCTCCATTATTTCTTGTTCCCATAACTGTTATATCGCCACCAATTGGCTTTGCTCCTTCTGCTACAACTACTATGCTGAAATTCTTTCCTCTTTTTCTTCTATTTTCTATTTTTTCTGCAACACGATTAATGTCATAAGGAATTTCTGGAATTAAAGCGACATCAGCACCTCCAGCTATCGCTGCTTCTAATGCTATCCAACCTGCATATCTTCCCATAACTTCTAGTACCATAATACGATGATGAGTTGCACCTGTTGTGTGTAATCTATCTAAAGCTTCCATTGCAACTGATACTGCTGTATTGTATCCAAAAGTAATTTCTGTACAAGCAACGTCATTGTCTATTGTTTTTGGAACTCCTATTACATTAACTCCCTTTGTAGAAAAGTCCCTTGCTGATTTTTGAGTTCCATCTCCTCCTAAAGTAAAAATACAATCAAATCCAAAATCTTTAATATTTTGAATAGCTTGTTCTGACATATCTTGGTATTCTATGCTACCATCCTCTTTTACTATTTTATAGTTAAATAAATTGGCATTTGTTGAAGAACCTATAATTGAACCACCTTTTGGTAAAATTCCAATTGCTTCTCCATCTGCAGCTGTTGATAATTTTTCAAAATCTTTTTTTAAGAGCCCATTATAGCCATCCATGATTCCATAACATTCTACATCATGATTTTCTGCTGTTTTAACAATTGCCCTAATAACTGCATTAAAGCCTGATACATCTCCTCCATTAGCTAATATTCCTACTTTTTTTAACATACTAAAAATCCTCCTTATTATGTTCCTTCTTAACTAGTCTTTGAGTTTCTTTTGCAATCATTAATTCTTCATCTGTTGGAATAACATACACTTTTACTTTTGATTCTGGTTTAGAAATTAATTTTTCTTCTGACCTTATATTATTTGCTTCTGTATCAATTTCTACTCCCATAAATCTTAGTTGTTCACAAATTCCTTTTCTAATATTGATTTGATTTTCACCAACACCGCCCGTAAATACAATGTAATCAATGCCATTCATAGCTACTGCATATTTTGCAATATAACTTGCTACTGCGTATTTAAAATTATCCATTGCAATTATTGCTTTTTCTTCTCCATTATTAGCTGCAGCTTCAATTTCTCTAAAGTCTGGTGCTAATCCTGATATACCTTGAACTCCAGATTGTTTGTTTAAAATTTTCTCCATTTCGTCTGCTGATATTTTTTCTTTTTTCATTATATAAATTAATATTGATGGGTCTAAATCTCCACTTCTTGTTACCATAGGAATTCCTCCAAGTGGTGTTAATCCCATACTAGTATCAACAGATTTTCCTCCATCTATTGCACATATACTAGAACCTTGTCCTAAGTGACATGTAACTATTTTCATGTTTTCAATTGGTTTGTTTTCAATTTCAGCTAATCTTCTTGAAACAAACATGTGTGATGTTCCATGAAATCCATATTTTCTTACACCATATTTTTTATAATATTCATAAGGAATTGGATAAATATATCTTTGTTTTGGAATTGATTGATGAAAAGCTGTGTCAAATACTCCTACCATTGGTTTATTTGGCATTACATTTTTACATGCTTCAATTCCTAAAATGCATGCTGGATTGTGTAATGGTGCTAAATCAGAGCATTCTTTTAAAACATCTACTACTGTATCATCAATTATTACAGATTCAGCAATTTTTTCTCCTCCATGTACTAATCTATGTCCTATCGCATTAATTTCATCTAAACTATCTATTACTTTATATTCTGGATTAGTTAATTGTTCTAAAGCAAATTCAATTGCTTCAGTATGGTTGTATGCTGGATTATTTATTTGTATTTTTTGTCCATTTACTTTGTGTGTGATGAATGCCTCTTTTTCTCCTATTCTTTCATATTTTCCTGATGCTAATACTTCTTCTTTTTCCATATCAATTAATTGATATTTTAATGATGAACTACCACAGTTTAATACTAATATTTTCATTTTCTAATTTTCCTTTCTTTGATGAAATTTTGTTATATTTCTGTAATTGAAACAATATTATATATTTCATCTTCGTTTAATTCTAATACTATTCTTAAATTTGCATCTAATTCTTTGCAATCTTCCTTTATTCTATTCATACTTTCAGCATAATTTTTAAGTAATTCTTCATAATTTCCTACAGTGTATGATTTTATTTCATTATCATTGATGTCATATAGTACTACTCTATCTATATTTCCATCTTCATTTGTTTGCTCTTCTATTCTGTATTCAACAATATCTAGAGTTACTTGATTTTCATCTTCCTTTACATCTTTTATAGCAAACTCTAAATAATCTCCATCATAATATTCCTCATCAATTGTATATTGATCCATTTCTTTATTATATGTTAGCCCATATCCTCCCTCTTTTGGAAATTCAATAGTAAAATTATTACCATATAGAATTTTAGCAACATCATTAATTTCGTCATAATCTATTTCTTCTTTGTCCAAAAATGAAAACATACCTTTGACATTTCCCCATATCCATTCAGGACTAGCTTCATTTATATCTTTAAACATAGGTAAATCTTTTCCTATCCATGTGCACATTGTTTCAATATACTCTTCTGGTGTTTGATCTAAATAGTTTATTAATTCTGTTTTGTCTTCCTCTTTTATTTTCTCTACTTGTCTAGATAATTTTTCTATTGTTTTTTCTTTATTTGAATTGATATTAAACACTAATACTAGTATTAAAGCAATTGTAACTATTGCTAATAACACAGCTAAAGTAATTATAATAATATTTTTATTATCTTTTTGGTTATTACCCATTTTAAATTCCTCCTAAATATTAATTACCTTACCAATTCCAACGTTTCTCTTGCAATCATTAATTCTTCATTAGTTGGAACTATATATATTTTTACTTTTGAATCTTTGCTTGAAATTTCTGCTTCTTCACCTTTAATTTGATTTTTCTCGTCATCTAGCTTAACACCCAAAAATTCTAATTGGTTACAAATAGCCTTCCTAGAAATAGGTCCTTTTTCTCCAATTCCTGCTGTAAATGTTAAGACATCAATTCCTCCCATAGCAACCGCACATCTTGCAACATATGAAGCAGTTAGATAATGGAATACATCTAATGCTAACTGTGCATGATATCCACCAGCATTTGCTTCTGTTTCAATATCTCTCATATCAACAGAAACTCCTGAAATTCCATATATACCAGACTCTCTATTTAAAATAAAATTCATATCATCTGGTGACAAATTTTCCTTTTGCATTAAATATGTAAGAATAGATGGGTCTACATCTCCACTTCTGCTTCCCATAGGAATTCCACCAAGTGGTGTTAATCCCATACTTGTTTCAATAGATTTTCCGTCTTTAATAGCACATACACTACATCCCTGTCCCAAATGGCAATTTACAATCTTTAAATCTTTAATATCTTTTCCCATAATCTCTGCCACACGACTTGATACATATTGGTGAGAAGTACCATGAAATCCATATTTTCTTACACCATATTTTTTATAGTATTGATATGGAATTGCATAAATATACTTTTCTTTTGGTATTGTTTGATGAAATGCAGTATCAAATACAGCCACCATCTTCATATCTGGTACTATTTTTTTACAAGCTTCAATTCCCAAAATACAAGCAGGATTATGAAGTGGTGCTAAATCAGAACATTTCTTTATTTCTTCAATTACATCATTAGTTATTAGTACTGAACTTGTAAATCTTTCTCCACCATGTACTACTCTATGACCAATTCCACTTAATTCATCTAAACTTTTGATAACTCCGTAATGATCATTTGTTAACCTATTTAAAACAAAGCTAATTGCTTGTTCATGATTTTTGGCTGGGTGTTCAAATTTGTGTTTCATATCTCCTACTTTGTGTGTTAAGAATGAATTTGGTTGACCAATTCTTTCAAAATATCCCTTTGCCATTACTTCTTCTGTATCCATATCAATTACTTGATATTTTAATGATGAACTTCCTGAATTTAAGACTAAGATTTTCATTTTTTTCTCCTTTCAATCAAGGATTTGGGGACGGCCCCATAATCCTTATTTAATTTTACTGCTGTGCTTGAACTGCTGTAATTGCTATTACTCCTGCTATATCTTTGCTACTGCATCCTCTTGATAAATCATTGACTGGCTTGCTAATACCTTGACAAAGTGGTCCGTATGCTTCTGCATGTCCAAGTCGCTGTACTAATTTATAT
>CANRLE010000071.1 GCA_947631385.1 uncultured Clostridia bacterium
CATAGTTTTAAAATCAAAGCAGTAGATATTAAAACTATGCCTTATCCAGGTTTCCCAACTGATATGCAATCGATATTTACAACAATACTTACAGTAGCAAAAGGAACGTCTATGATAGTAGAAAATTTATTTGAAAACAGATATAAATATGCACAAGAATTAGTAAGAATGGGAGCAAAAATCAATATAGAAGGAAAAACAGCAGTAGTAAAAGGAACAAGAAAATTATATGGAGCAAAAGTAAAAGCAACTGATTTAAGAGGAGGAGCAGCTTTAGTAATAGCAGGAATAGCAGCAAAAGGAAACACTACAGTACAAAACATAGAATATATATTAAGAGGATATGAAAAATTTGACCAAAAATTGAAAGGATTAGGAGTAGAGATAGAACTAAAAAAAGAATAGGGCTATTGCTTGTATAGCCCTTCCTAAAAATTCAAGGAGGGAAGTAAAAAAATGGCAAAAAGTAACAAAGAAACAGAAGTGAATTTGTTATATATAAATCAAGGACAAGCTAAAAAAACAGAAAATATTGATGACATTATAAAAAGGAAGAGAGCGAAAGAACGAGAAAGGCGAATACAAGAAAACAAAGAAAGAGAAGCTAAGGAATTTGATATTGAAACAGAAGCTGTTATACAGATGACTAATAGAAATAAGATAAAACAAGAAGAAGATAAAAGAAAAAAAATTTCACAAGTTGAAAGAGTAAGACAAAAAAGAAATAAACGTATTAAATTCATATTAAAAATAGTTTTACTTGTAGGGATTGTAATTGGAGGAACTATTTTTGCCATGGTTTCACCAATATTTAATACAAAAGATATACAAGTCGAAGGTAGTAATCAAATACCAAAAGATACAGTTATAAGTTTATCAGGAATAATAACAGGAGAAAATATATTTCGTTTTAGCAGTTTAGAAGCAATAAAAAATATAAAAACAAATGCTTATATTGAAAATGTAAAAATACATAGACATATCCCAAATGTTGTTGAAATAGATGTAGAGGAAAGAATACATGAATATAGTATGGACTTTTTGGGAAAATATGCATATATCAATAATCAAGGATATGTTTTAGAGATTGCAGAAGATAGTAAGCAAAAACCAATTTTACAAGGAATGTCAACTCCAGAAGAACAAGTAATAGTAGGTAGTCAATTAAATGATGAAGATTTAACAAAATTAGAAGATGTTTTTAAAATTATGCATGCAGTAAAAGAATATGGAATGGAAAATAAAATTACTAGTATTGACATAAGCAACAAGAATGAATATAGTATATATATAGATGAAGAAAAAAAGAGAGCATATTTAGGTGATTGTACAAATTTAAGTAACAAAATTTTGTATGTAAATTCTATAATAGAACAAGAAAAAGGAAAAGCAGGAGAAATCTTTATTAATGGAGATTTAACAGATGGGTTTAAAGCATATTTTAGAGAAAGTTTAAATGTGTAAAGGAGGACATTGTGAAAAATAAAAAAATGATAAGTATTGTTCTTGGAATTATGTGTTTTGCATTAACTCTAGGAATATTTGTACAGATAAGAACAGTCAATGGCACAGGTACAGCAGTGGGACAGACTTATGAAGAAAATAATTTAAGAGCAGAAGTTTTAAAATATAAAGAGAAATATGATAATCGATATCAAGATTTGGAAAGAGCAGAAAAAGAACTAGATAAAGAGAGACAGAGCTCAACAAAGAATAATAGTGAATTACAGGAGAAAGAAAATCAAATTACTCAGGGAAATAAAATGATAGGGATGTCTGATGTAACAGGACCAGGTGTTATTATAACTTTGAGTGATAGTAAAGTAGAAGCAGCTAATGCTTTAGATCCTAATAGCTTATTGGTTCATGATGGAGATGTTTTGAGTGTAATTAATGAATTGAAAAATGCTGGTGCAGAAGCTATTTCAATTAATGACCAGAGACTTGTTCCTACAAGTGGTATTACTTGTGGAGGAAATATCATAGAAATAAATGGAGAAAAAGTAGGAGCACCTTTTATTATAAAAGCAATAGGATTGCCAGAACAATTGGCTGCACTAGAAAGACCAGGAGGATATTTAGAGCGTTTAAAAAAAGATACAGTAGGTGCTAAATTAGAAAGAAAGAATAGTATAACAATATTAAAATACTCTGGAGTAATTGCATATAAATATGCACAAAATGTAGAATAGATAGATTAGGAGGAGAGCATGGAAAAAGATATAAAAAAGGGAAAGGTAACAATGACAATTACTATAGCACTTGCTTGTTTTATACTTGTTTTTGTTATGTTTATGCAATTTAAAATTGTAAATGAGACTGATATTACTGCTATTGAAACAATGAGAGAAACAGAATTAAGAACGGAATTAGCTAATTGGAAAGAAAAATATGATGAAACAGAAGCAAAATATCAGGAAACAATTGCAACAATTGAAGAATATAAGCAAACGAAACAGTCAAATGAGGCAACTGAAAAATTGATGGAAACAGAACTAGAACAAGTAAATATGTCATTAGGAAAAACTGATGTAGAAGGAGAAGGAATTGAAGTCATTTTAAGAGAGACAGAAAATGAAGAAGTTAGCCAAATTAATGCAGATGATTTAATTGTTATTGTTAATGCATTGAAGTTAGCCGGAGCGGAAGCTATTTCAATAAATGATGAAAGAATTATAAATATGTCTGATATTGTGAATATAAATATACAAAATTCTTACAAAATTTTTATTAAAGTAAATGGTCAAAGAATTTTAGCTCCATATTTTATAAAAGCTATAGGAAATCAAACATATTTAGAAAGTGCCTTATTGGGAAATGGTGGATATGTTGACCAATTACAAAAACAAAATCAAGATGTATCAATTCAAAAATTAAATAAAGTAAAAATAAAAAAATATAATGATGAGATAAAAACAAAATATATTGAATAGGAGGAAATGAGATGATAGGAATAGCAATATTAATAGGATGTATCTTAGGAGCAATATTAGGAATGAATGCACCGATGATTTCATATACGTACTCAAGTTATCTAGCAATAGCAATTATAGCTGCTTTGGATTCAGTATTTGGAGGAATTACTTCAGTTATTAAGAAAAATTTCGACTTAAAGATTTTTATAACAGGATTTTTTGGAAATGCGATTTTATCTATATTGCTTACTATTTTAGGACAAAAATTGAATGTAGATATTTATTTAGCTGCAATAGTAGTATTTGTTGGAAGAATGTTTACAAATTTAGCTATAATAAGAAGATACTATGTTGATAAGTGGACTAATAAAACAAAAGAATAATTTGACTTTTATATGCAAAATTTATTATTATTTGCAAAATGTTGATATATTAGTATTTAATGTTAATATATCAATATTTTTATTACAAAAATATTACGAAATTATTACAAAAATATAACAAATTCTATTGACATTTGTCTAAAAATGTAATATATATAAATCTAGAAAAATTATACTGAAAAAATGGAGGAATTAACTTGGCAATAGGAGATATCATTGTAGGTATAGACGTAGGAACAAGTAAGGTTTGCACAGTTGTAGGGGAAGTAAACAACTTTGGACAAATTGAAATTATATCTAATACCTCATATAAATGTAGTGGACTAAAGAAAGGAAAAATAATAAACGAAGATGACATCAGTTTAAGCATATCAAAAACGATAAAAGATGCAGAAGAAGAAACAAATTTAAAAATCAACTCAGCCTATGCAACCATTCCTGGAAAATATGTAACTATTGTACAAAATAGCATAACAAAAGAAGTCAAAGATAAATATTCAGGCATATCAGTAAAAGATGTACAAAATGCTATTTTACAAGTAAAAGATATAGAAATTCCAGAATATCAGACTCTCATAGATATTGTTCCAGATAAAATAACATTAGACAATGGAACTGTTGTCACAGACCCAGTAGGCAAATTAAGTTCCAGTTTCACAATAAGTGCTCAAGTAATCCTAGCCGAGAAAGACTATGTAAGACAATTAAATAGTGTATTTAAAAAAGCAGGACTAGAAATAGATGGAATTGTACCAATTACTTTAGCAGAAAGAAATCTAATATTAGATCAAAATGAATTACATGACAATGTTATGTTATTAGATATTGGAGCAGGAAATACTGACATAGGCGTTTTCGAAGGTTCTACTTTTATTTATACTAATTCTCTTCCATTAGGGGGAGATAATATTACAAATGATATAGCTTTAGTTCTAAACATATCAGAAGAAGAAGCAGATAAATTAAAAAGGCAATATGGACTAGCTTTAAAATCATTTATTGATAATGACAATGACATCATTTTAAACACATCTAAAGATGATAATAAAAACAGAATTATAAAAAGTTCAGAATTAATTGAAATCATAGAAGCTAGAATTGAAGAGATTTTTTCAATTATCAATAAAGATATTACAAATCAAGGAATAAAATCAAAAATAAATAATGTAATTTTAACAGGGCAAGGAATTGTCAATATAAATAAAAGTGATGTAGCTGGAAAAATAAATTTAAATATACCTGTTAAAATATCAACAGGTAGAGCTATAAGTACAGTAAAACCATCTTATAGAACAAGTTATGCCCTAGTAAGATACATTGCTGCTAGACCTTTTGCTAAAACAGTATCAAGTAGTATTGATACACAAAAAGACGAAAAATTTTTCAAAACACTAATAGAAAGAATAAAAGAGTTCTTTTATTCATAAAAAAGTTATTAATTTTAAGTTAGCCTCAAAAGGCAACTTATATAACATATACATTATATAAAAAAGATAGAGGAGGAAAACTAAATGATGGATTACAATGATGATAGCAATATTACAATGATGGATGGAACTGCTACCATTAAAGTCATTGGTGTTGGAGGTGCTGGAAATAATGCTGTTAATAGAATGATTGATGCTGGAATTAAAGGCGTTGATTTCATTGCTGTTAATACAGATAGACAAGCACTACAAACATCAAAAGCAAATACTAAAATACAAATAGGAGAAAAGATTACAAGAGGATTAGGAGCAGGAGCAAATCCTGATATTGGTGCTCAATCAGCTGAAGAAAGTAAATCTGAAATAGCAGAAGTACTAAGAGGAGCAGATATGGTATTTGTAACTGCCGGAATGGGTGGTGGAACAGGTACAGGAGCTGCACC
>CANRLE010000072.1 GCA_947631385.1 uncultured Clostridia bacterium
GTATTTGAGTATCAATTATATTAGAAAGAACCTCTCTACCATTTTTTACAATAGATACAGAGGTTTCATCACAACTCGATTCAATTCCGCATTGTCAATATATCTTTCTTCACTTCTCACTCCTATAATTATATACCAAATATTAATCTTCCTAAATTCATTATTCCACTAGATACCGCACCAATTGCTGGTGATATTATTGTTCCTGCAATTCCTGTTATCCATATAACAACAAAAATAATATAAAAAATTTGCTCATTGTTTCTAAACCATTCTTTTGCATTGTATGGCAAAAATGGCATAATGATTTTTGAACCGTCTAATGGAGGTAATGGAATTAAATTAAAAACTCCTAAACCAATATTTATTGAAACAGTATATTGTATTAAAGTCATAATAATATTACCAACCGTTGAAGTAAGAAACACTTCTCCTGCAAATTTATATATTGCACAAAATATAATTGTAAAAACAAATGCAAGCAATAAATTCATTGCTGGACCTGCCACAGAAACAATTGCTTCTCCTTTTTCCATTGATATCTTTCTCGTATAATTACTAGGATTTACATTTACTGGTTTTCCCCATCCAAATCCTGCAACTAATAGCATTAAAGTTCCTATTGGGTCTAAATGATTTAATGGATTCAGACTCAATCTTCCTTCCATTTTAGCCGTATTATCGCCTAACTTATATGCTGCAATTCCATGAGCAAATTCGTGAAATGTTATAGCAATTAAAACTCCTGGTGCACTCATAAGTAATCCTACTAATGCTCCTGGATTATTTACATATTCAGCAAATGCAAATAATACCAGTATAATTATTATTACATAAATCATTCTTCTGTCAAATGAAAAATTAAACATTAAAATTTCTCCTTTTAAATAATTTTATTCATTAGGTTTCAAACTACCTAAAAATTGGTTTACTTCATCCTTTATCCTTTCTTCTCGCGGTATTTTTAATTGATAAATATTATCTTTATAAATAAACATATAACAATCCTGCGAATTATCTTGGTCAAAATTAAATTTAATAGCTTTTATGCCATCACATATTTCTAATACTCCTTCTTTGGTTATTTTCATTTCAGCATATCTTTCAAAAGAATCCTTAGTATATTTCTTGCCATTTTTTTCAATTTCTTGTCCCTTACATAATTTTATCATTTCTTCAAAATCAATAATAATTGTATCTACAACTTCTCCTTCTCCATTTGAAATATCAATACCATAAACATCTGACAATCCGTATTGCCCAAAATTTTCATTTATTAAAGTAAAACTTTCAAAAGCCTGTTCTAGAGTTAGATTATTTACATTTTTATCATATGAAAGTTCTATATGTTCTTGAGTTGCAAAGCGATTTCCATATTGCATCTCTATTGGCAATGAACAGCTTTTTCCTATCAGATTTGACGAATATGCATGAGATGTTTCTCCAAAATATGCATATTGATTATTTATATATTTGAATTTAATATCACCTAATTCTCCGTCTATTAAATTAGATGTTTGATCTATTTTTATCTTTTCTTCTAAGTTTTTTTCTAAATCTATTTTTACACTTTCTTTTTTAACAATCTTCTTTGTCTCTACATCTTTTTCTAACATTGAAAAATTTATTTTACTGTTTAAAGGCATTTTTTTTATTTTCGCACTTGCTACTATACCTCCCATAATCTGTTGGTCTTCTTGTTCGTCTATAAGCAGACTATGATTTGTTTCATCTTCTACTTTTATTGCATAATAAACAGATCCATCCGTATTATAGTCGTATAAAATACAGTAAATTTCTGCATAGTCTTTGGCTGTATCATCATATTCTAATAATTTTACTCCTCTATATTCATCTTCTCTGTCATATACATCTTGATATAAGTAAAAGTCTGCATTTTTTATTGAGTATACTTTTCCTTGTTCATCTTTTTCTTGTTCTTCTTTTCCAAACAATAGGCTTATGCCTAAAATTATTATTGCTAAAATTATAAAAGCTAAAGTAATTTTAACTATTTTTTTCAATTTCATTTTCTCCTTAAACAAAATCTCTTACTTATTAAACTAGCCAAGTGGTTTCATAGTTGGAAATAGCAATACATCTCTAATTGAAGCATTATCTGTTAATAACATAACTAATCTATCAATTCCAATACCAATTCCACCTGTTGGAGGCATTCCAATTTCTAATGCTTGAATGAAATCTTCATCCATCATACCAGCTTCATCATCTCCCGCTTCTCTAGCCTCGACTTGTTTTTTAAATCTTTCATATTGGTCAATTGGATCATTTAACTCAGAAAATGCATTACCATATTCACGACCACCAATAAATATTTCAAATCTTTCAGTTAATCGAGGATCTTCTTTCTTTCTCTTAGCAAGTGGTGAAATCTCAATTGGATAATCATAAATAAATGTTGGTTGAATTAATGTTTTTTCAACATATTCATCAAAGAATAAGCTAATTACATCTCCTCGTGTTTCCTTTGTTTTATCTGGTATTTCGATATTTCTTTCTTTAGCTAATTTAACTGCTTCTTCATCTGTCTGAATTTCATTAAAATCAATTCCTGTTACTTCTTTGATTGAATTTATCATAGTAATCTTTTTCCATCCAGGTGTTAAGTCAATTTCTTGTCCTTGATATGTTATTTTAGTTGTTCCAACTACTTTCATAGCACATTTTGAAAATAATTCTTCTGTAAGGTCCATCATATCATGATAATCACTATATGCTTCATATAATTCAATAGTTGTAAATTCTGGGTTATGACGAATATCCATTCCTTCGTTTCTAAATATTCTTCCCATTTCATATACTTTGTCATATCCTCCAACTATTAATCTTTTCAGATTTAATTCTGTTGCAATTCTTAAATACATATCAATGTTTAATGCATTGTGATGTGTCATAAATGGTTTAGCTGTTGCACCTCCAGATATAGTATTTAACATTGGAGTATCTACTTCTAAAAAACCTTTTTCGTCTAATATTCTTCTAATTTCACTAATAATTTGACTTCTTTTTTCAAATGTTTTCTTTACTTCTGGATTCATAATTAAATCTACATATCTTTGACGGTAACGTAAATCTACATCTTTTAGTCCATGAAATTTTTCTGGCAATGGTCTTAGTGATTTAGATAATAAAGTTACTTCTTTTGCATGAATAGAAATTTCCTCAGTTCTTGTTTTGAATACAAATCCGCTAATTCCAATGATATCTCCTATGTCCCATGTTTTGAATGCTTTATAACTTTCTTCTCCTAAGTCATTTATACTAACATAACTTTGTATTTTTTCATCACTATCTTGTATTGTACAAAAAGAAGCTTTTCCCATAATCCTTTTTGCAATTATTCTTCCTGCAACTGTCACATCTTTTTGCTCAAATTGTTCATAATTTACTTTTATTTCTCCTGCTGTGTTGGTTCTATTAAATTTTGTTATTTGATAAGGATTTTTACCTTCTTGTTGTAATTCGGCTAATTTTTCTCTTCTTATTTGCATTAAATGATTAATGTCTAATTCTTCTACTTCATTATTTTGATTATTGTTTTCTTGCATTTTAATCTCTCCCCTGCTTATTTTTGTATATTATATAGCAAAAATTGGTAAAAGTAAAGTTTTCCTATAGAAAAAACACCATAATTTATATAACTTAATTACGGTGTTTTATTTAGGGATTTTTTGTATTTTATCTATTTTTGTGTTTTTAAATTTCTAGTGCTGTTAATCGATAGTCGAATTCTTTATGTTTTAAATTGTTTAGCTTTTTATATTCTTCAAAATTTTCATTCATTTTGATTTGTTGTTCTAAAATTTTTGCTACGTTATTCTTCATAATTCTTGAATTTTCTTCTAGTGCATTAACTTTTTCTTTTAGCACACTAACATCTTCTTTTAGCACACTAACATCTTTTTTTAGTCCACTAACATCTTCCTTTAGTCCACTAACATCTTCCTTTAGTCCACTAACATCTTCCTTTAGTCCACTAACATCTTCTTTTAGCCCTCTAACGTCTTCCTTTAGTTCGCTCATATCTTTTTGCATGCCAATTAATATTTCTAATATTTTTTCTTCCATTGTGAAAACACCTCCTTGCGAATTATTATAATTTTTGATTTTAAAATTTGAATAAATGTTTTGACTTAAATTATATAGATAAAATACGTTATCATTTTATCATATAATTAACTATCTTTCAAGTATTAAATTAATTAATTCATATGTTTTCTGTATATTATACAAGCATAGATAAGAGAATATTTTCATGCTTTAGCTTTCATCACATAAATATAAAGCTGGGCGAAATCCGCCCTCTCCGAAGACCAAGTTCGGATAGTTGTAACTACGGCTAGAAGCTGGAAAATTATTAGCATGACCAGTAACACCGCTACTAGTGAAGCCTCCTCCTCGATAAACTCGACGAGTATTGTCTAAAGATTCCATTGTCCATTCAATTACATTGCCTCCCATATCATAGATATTTTTTACTTTATTACTTTTATTATTTTCCCCATTTCCTATCTCTGTTCCAGCATCTCTTACATCATTACCTGAATTATCACCATACCATCCCATTCCTGTACTATCTTCTATATATTCCTTATAAGTTCCATCCTCATTTTTAGCATTTGTATTTTTTACACCTATCATCCATTTCATTACTGCATCCCATTGCACTCCATAACATAATGTACTTTTTACACTTGTATATCCTTGTTTTCCTGCAAATCCTCTTGCTACTTGTACTGCACCTCCTGTTTCTGTTGTCATATCATTTTCATTTGACCATCCTATATTATTATATACTTTTACTCCTTTTTTACATACCATTTCTCCTCTGATTCCAGTTGCAGTACTATCTTTCTCTGTGGTTCCTGCCTCATATCTTCCTATATAAAAGCCTCCATTGTCTTTTACACTTTTATACATTTCTTGAACTTCCCTTTCTGTCCCTGTTGCTCCTTCATCTACTACACTTCCATCTCCCGCTAGTTCATAAAATCCATTTTCATCTTTCTCTGTTACATAAGGACCTGTTTGTGGACTTTCATTACAATATCCAGCTTCTCTTTTAAACGAATCAAAATTTACTGGAAC
>CANRLE010000073.1 GCA_947631385.1 uncultured Clostridia bacterium
GCTCTTGGAATTGTAATAGGAGCATTAATACTAGTAGCAGGAGTTGTATTTGTACAAGAAGCAGAGAGAAGAGTTCCTGTACAATATTCTAAAAAAGTAGTAGGAAGAAAAATGGTAGGAGCACAAAGCACACACATACCATTAAAACTTGCAATGGCAGGTGTAATGCCAGTAATCTTTGCTTCTACATTTATGACATTCCCAGCTCAAATTATATCAATGTTTGTAAGAGATATAAATAGTCAAACAGGCTTTTTAAGAGGATTATATGACTTTTCAATTGCTACTTCTACATCAAATGTAGGAATTGGCTATTCAATAGCTAATGCAATTGTATATTTACTATTAATCATAGGATTTACATTTTTCTATACTTATGCAACATTTAATCCAGCAGAAGTATCTAATAATATTAAGAAAAATGGTGGATTTATTCCAGGAATTAGAGCTGGAAAACCAACAACTGATTATTTATCATCAATTATATCTAAATTAACATGGTTTGGTGGATTCTTCTTAGCAGTAATAGCAATACTTCCAATGTTATTAAGATTCACAAACTTAAATATTGCTTTTGGTGGTACTTCTATATTAATCGTAGTAGGAGTTGCACTAGAAACAGTACAACAATTAGAGTCTCAATTAGCAATGAGACATTATAAAGGATTCTTAGAATAATAAAATAGTAACAAAAAATCCAACTCTTATTGAGCTGGAATTTTTTGTTTTATAGTTTTTTTGTATAAAAGTATTGCATTATTTGGAAATTTATGGTAATATAATGCATAAATAAGAATAAGTTAATTCTAATTATTAAATCATAAAAATTTAATCTTTAAATATTAAATCAAAAAAATTCAATAATAAATTTCATATTTTATATAAATAACTCCAAGCTACAAAACTTGCTCGAAAGCCAAAGCTTTTTATAAATATATTTTAAATAACTGCGTAAGCGACCAAACGAGCTGTGCGAGTGCGATTTGGAGCAACTGACATTTAAATTATTATTATGGAAGTTGCGACACCAAAGTTATGAAAAAATATATTTATAAAAAGCTTTGGTCCTTGAGACGGTCATGTAGATAGGAATTATTAATACAAATATGTGACTATTATAAAAAACATAAATTAACTCTTGTATAAAATCAAATTTAATGGTAAAATAGAAAGGAAGTAGAAATGAAGAAACAACAATACGAAAAAGACGCTAGAGGAGCAACAATACAAAACGGAAAAATCATAAGAATTCCAGCAACAACCGACTTTATGTTTAAAAATTTATTTGGAGTAAGCGGAAAGGAAGAAAATCTAAAAGGCTTATTGCAGGCTATTTTAAAAATAAAAATAGAAAACTTAAAAATACAAAACGCAGAATTGCCAAGAAACTTTAAAAATGAGAAACTAGGAATTCTAGATATAAGAGCACAGCTAGGAGATGGAACAACAGCAGCAATAGAAATGCAGATAGAAAATCAAAAAAATATAGGAGAAAGAGTAACATTTTATATATGTAAAATCTATATAAATACAATAGAAATAGGGCAAACTTACAATGAAGCGAGCAAAACAATAGCGATAGCAATAATAGACTTTAGTTATTTCAATAGAAAAGAATATCATCAAATAGCACACTTGAAATTTGAAGAATGTACAGACAAAAACGAGATAGTGGAAGAAATAATAAAAGGAAAAGAAAGCAAAACAGTAACAGACAAATTAGAAGTACATATTATAGACTTAGCAAAATTCAAAAAGATGAAAAAGCCCAAAGGAGAATTAGCAGATTGGTTAAACCTAATAATAGGAAATGAGGGGGAAATAGAAATGTCAAGTCAAAGAAATAAAACAATAGCAAAGGTAAATGAAGAAAACAAAAGACTAAGTGCTAGTCAAAAAATGCAAGCAATGTATCTATCACAGCAAATGGCATTATATGATTACAATACTAATATGAGTGTGGCTAGAAAAGAAGGAATAAAAGAAGTAGCTAAAAAGATGTTAAAAGAAAAAATAGATATTAAGAAAATAGAAAAACTAACAGGATTAACTGAAAAAGAAATAAATAATTTAAAAAACTAAAAAGAAAAATTGCTCAAAATTAGAAATAATTTTTAGAGCAACTTTTTTATTTTAAATACATCATCAAAAAGCTTGAAATTTCCTTTATTTTGTAGTACAATACTAAAAGTAAAAAATAGATAGGAGTGGAGAATATGGTAATTATTATGTTAGGAGCACCAGGAACGGGAAAAGGAACTGTAGCTAGTATTTTAACAGAAAAACTTGGAGTACCACAAGTATCAACAGGAGATATTTTTAGAGCGAACATAAAAGAAGGAACAGAATTAGGAAAATTAGCAGAGAGTTACATGTCACAAGGTAAACTAGTACCAGATGATGTAACAATTGATTTAGTAAGAAATAGACTAAAAGAAGATGATGTAAAAAATGGAATCATATTAGACGGATTTCCAAGAACTGTATTACAAGCACAAGAATTAGACAAAATGCTAGAAGAACAAGGAAGAAAAGTTGACCTTGTTATTAACTTAACAACACCAAGAGAAGAAATATTTGAAAGATTAGTAAACAGAAGAGTTTGCTCAAATTCAAATTGCAAAACAGTATACAATATTGTATTAAATCCACCAAAAGTAGAAGGAATATGTGATAAATGTGGTGGAGAGCTAATTCAAAGAAAAGATGACAGAAAAGAAACACTAGAAGCTAGATTAGAAGATTATGAAAAAACAACAAGCCCATTAGTAGATTATTATGAAGAAAAAGGAAACTTACGCACAGAGATTGTAAGTAAATCTGCAAATAGAATGGGAAAAGATGTAGCAGAAGATATTATTAAATTATTTAACTAGGTGGGAGACGAATAGAAATTGGTAACGATTAAATCAAAAAAAGAAATAGAATTAATGAAAGAAGTATGCAGAGTTGTTGCATTAACTTATAAGGAATTAGAAGAAAAAATAAAGCCAGGTATGTCAACATGGGAATTAGATCAAATAGCAGAAAAGAAAATGAGAAGTTTGGGAGCAATTCCAGCAGAAAAGGGGTACGATATTGGAATCAAAGGAGTACCTCCTTTTCCTGCTTCGCTATGTGTTTCAATAAATGATGAAGTTATACATGGGATACCATCTAAACATAGAATAATAAAAGAAGGGGATGTTGTAAGTATTGATACAGTAGCATTAAAAAATGGCTATAATGGAGATGCTGCAAGAACCTTTATTGTTGGAAAAGGTACAAAAGAAGCGGAAAGATTAGTACAAGTGACAAAACAAGCTTTTTATGAAGGAATCAAGTATGCTAAGCCAGGAAATCGAATTGGAGATGTATGTCATGCAATAGGAGAATATGTGCATTCACAAGGATATTCAGTAGTAAGAGAATTTCAAGGACATGGAATTGGAAGAGAAATGCACGAAGATCCTGGAATTCCTAATTATGGCAAAGCAGGAAGAGGAATACGCTTGGAACCAGGAATGACATTGGCCATAGAACCCATGGTAATACAGGGAAAATCTAATATTTTAGAATTAGATGATGGTTGGACAATTATTACTGAAGATGGTAGTTTAGCAGCTCATTATGAAAATACAATTTTAATTACAGAAAAAGAGCCAGAAATCTTGACAATTATTTAAAAATGATGTATAATACAATGGTTATTATGCAAAATAGCGATATTTTGCCTTAAAATCAGTTGTTTTAATAACTTGAAAGGAATGATATTAAAGATGGCAAAAGAAGATGTTATCGAAATCGAAGGAACGGTAGTAGAGGCATTACCAAATACAAATTTTAAAGTAGAATTGGAAAATGGACATCAAATATTAGCTCATATTTCAGGAAAATTAAGAATGAACTATATTAAAATTTTACCAGGAGACAAAGTAAAAGTTGAGCTTTCACCTTATGATTTAACAAGAGGAAGAATTACTTGGAGAGCAAAATAAAAAGTTAAAAATTAACCCATATAATATATAAATCAAACAGGAGGTGCGAAAAATGAAAGTAAGACCATCAGTAAAAAAAATATGTGATAAGTGCAAAATTATCAAAAGAAAGGGTGTAACTAGAGTTATCTGTGAAAACCCTAAACACAAACAAAGACAAGGCTAAAAACATTACAAAATTGCTTATAACACAAATTTGGTAGCGGCTGTGAATTCTCATATTAGAGAATTACATATCAATTTGTGTTAATATATATGTCTTAAAACTTTAAAGAGGCTAGAGTAAACGCTAGTGCATTTCACCTTTAAAGAAATTTAGGACAAACAAATAAATAATATTGTGGAGGTGCAAAAAAATATGGCTCGTATTGCAGGAGTTGACTTACCAAAAGAGAAGAGGGTTGAAATAGGACTTACTTATATTTATGGTATAGGAGTATCAAGTGCTAGAAAAATACTTGCAAAAGCTGGAATAAATCCAGACACTAGAGTAAAGGATTTAACAGATGAACAAGTAAATGATATTAGAAAAGTAATTGATGAATCTTATATGGTTGAAGGTGACCTAAGAAGAGAAGTTGCTCTTAATATCAAAAGACTTACTGAAATTGGATGTTACAGAGGAATTAGACATAGAAAAGGTCTTCCAGTAAGAGGACAAAGAACAAAAACAAACAGTAGAACAAGAAAAGGTCCTAGAAAATTAGTAAGCAAAGCTAAAAAGGATTAATTAGAAAATTAATAAGGAGGAAAAAAGCAAAATGGCTAAAAGTGTAACAACAAAAAAAGTAGCTAGAAGAAATAGAAAAAACATTGAAAAAGGTTCAGCACATATTCATTCTAGTTTTAATAATACAATAGTTACTATTACAGATACACAAGGAAATGCTATCTCATGGGGAAGTGCTGGAGGATTAGGATTTAAAGGTTCTAGAAAAAGCACACCATATGCAGCAGGTCAAGTAGCAGAAACAGCTGCAAAAGCTGCAATGGAACATGGATTAAAATCAGTAGAAGTATTTGTAAAAGGACCAGGTTCTGGTAGAGAAGCTGCTAT
>CANRLE010000074.1 GCA_947631385.1 uncultured Clostridia bacterium
TTTTAAAAAGTTTTTTCAAGCTCTTTATTTTTAAAAAATTTACTTTTTCGGTACTAGATTCTAACTTTTCAGCTAGTGTTATCTTATACCGCTTCGGTTTATTCTCTAAAGGATTTTATTGTTTACTTTTCAATGTACTTTTTTGCTCCTATTCATGCGGAGCGAATTTTATTATACGATACTTTTTATGTTTTGTCAACACCTTTTTCAAAATTTTTTTATAAAATAAAAAAAAAGTTCAAAACAGTATTTTTTACACCGTTTTAAACTCTTTATTTTATTTAGTTTTCCTGTATAATAATTGAAAGTCCATTAACTAATCCTGTCGTTTCATCATATTCAGTTTTAACATTATATTTTCTATTTCTACTTTCTTCTATAAAATTAGTTAATGCTTCTGCCATTTCTTCATTACTATCATATCTATCAATTTTTAATTTTAATTCCACATTTGAAGCTATTTCTACATTTATTAGATTTTCTTTTACTGTTTCAATTAATCTTAACATACTTTCATTTTCTAGATTTTCGCCTTGTAGAATTTCAAATTTAGAATTAAATCTATTTTTTTCTGTTTCAGTTATTCCACTTACTTGTATATCTTGGCGTGATTTAATAATTCCTGGCTTTTCTAAAACTTTTTTTAAATCTTCTACGTTAATTTTGCTTGTAGTAATTTCATTTATCTTTTCCGTAACTCCTGTTTTTATTCTATCAATTATTATTTTTAGTGTTTCTTCATCTAATTCACTTAAATTTATTGTACTTTCCCCTGATAATTTGACTTTATTTTTTAGATTTTTTTCTTGGCTTATTGTTTGCTCAATTGTTGCCTGTACTGAGTTGGAATCATCTTCATATCCTATAATAATATTTTTTGTTCCGCTATTTTCTTCCATTAATTCACTTACTATTAAATTATATTGAGACATTTTACCATTTTCATTATTACTATAATTGATACTCATTTCTTCAAGTGTATTTTTATATGTAAAAGATTTTTCTTCTGCTGATAAGTTATCTATATAGCTTATTTTAGAATATTTCCCAGTTTCATCTTGCAATATTTCTATACTCATTTCGTAATCTGGACTTTGAATAGTTGTTTTTACTGTATTTCCATTATTTTCATATACTAAAATTTTTGCTTCTTCTTCACCTATATTATTTCTTCTTATGGTGCTTATTTTATCATCTAATTTGGCAGTAAATTGTTGTGTTAAATCTACATCTTTATAAAGGTTATTATCTTGCAACATTGCTTGTATTTGTTCTATTTTAGATAATACAATTTCATCTTGTTTCATTTCTTCTAATATTTTTATAATAAGATTATTAAATTGTTCTTTTGTTAATGTTAATACATAAGCATTTGCCCTTAAATTTTTGTCATCAATTGAAATTACTTGGTTACTTTGTTTAGAAAATCTTCTTCTTGAAACATTTTCGTTTATAATTGTAAGATATTTCGTTTTTAATGTTTGTTTTTCTTCCTCAGAAAATTCAAGAATACTAGAAAAATCGAAATCCAAATTAATATCATCTGGTATATTTGTTAGTTCTTGTGACGTATATCCTGCTCTTTTCAAAACTTCTTTTAAGCTTTCATTTTCAATTAATATATATTGATCAAATAATCCAGTGAATTTCAATCCATTAATATCGCCTTCTTGAATGTATTGAACTTCTGCTATATTTTCCTGTTCATTTAATAGATTTATATCTTGATAATTATAATCACTTGTTTTATCTGTTTGACCATTTATTTGAATTTTTAATTGATTTACTGAGTTTTGTTCATCTTCATCACTTACTGTTATCTGAGTTTGTGTTGTATATTTGCCTTGTTTTAATGTAGAATCAAATTTATTATTTTCTGTATTTTGATAAATCGCTTCTACATTTTCTAAATTTTGACCAATGTATTTTGCAAATAAATTTGCATTTGGTTTAAACATATCTGTATTAATATATAGAACAATAAATATTCCTAGAAGTATTGATATTACGATTATAATTGATATTATCAAAAGCATTCTTCTTTTTTTTCTAGTCATCATTTTGTTTTCCTCCCCTTAAGTTTTATTATAATGCTTTATTATTTTTTTATCAAGTATTTACTTTTTAATTTTTTCTTTGTTTTACCGCTTCATATATAATAATTCCAGCTGATACTGAAGCATTGAGTGAAGTTATTTTTCCTTTCATTGGAATTTTTACTAAAAAGTCACAATTTTTTGTAACTTTTTGACTCATACCATTTCCTTCACTTCCAATTACTATTGCAATTGCTCCAGTTAAATCTTGGTCATAATAATATTTGTTTGTATTCATATCTGTTCCACAAATCCATAATCCTTCTTTTTTTAATCGTTCTATTGCATCAGATATATTTGTTACTCTTGCTATTTTCATATGTTGTACTGCACCTGCAGAAACTTTGTTAACAGTACTATTAACACTTGCTGCCCTTCTTTTTGGTATTATAATGCCATGAACTCCTGCTGTTTCTGCTGTTCTTATTATTGCTCCTAAATTATGAGGGTCTTCAATTCCATCTAAAATTAAAATAAATGGATCTTCTTTTCTTTCTTTTGCGACTTGTAAAATATCTTCTATTTCACAATATTCATAAGGTGGTACAAGAGCAATTATGCCTTGATAATTTGGAGTTGTTGCAATTTCATCCATTTGTCTCTTTTCTTTTTGTACAACAATAATTTTATGTTCTTTCGCTAATGCAATGATTTTATGGATTGAACCATGTTTTTCTCCTTTAGTTACAAATATTTTATTTATGTCTTTTCCACTTTCTATAAGTTCTAATACTGCATTTCTTCCTTCTATTTGATCATCAAAAATTCTTTTTTCTTCCATTTACTATTTTCTCCTATTTTCTATTCATCATCTAATTTCAATACTGATAAAAATGCCTCTTGTGGTATTTCTACATTACCAATTTCTCGCATTTTTTTCTTTCCTCTTTTTTGTTTTTCTAATAGTTTTTTCTTTCTTGTGATATCTCCACCATAACATTTTGCTAGCACATCTTTTCTCATTGCTGATATAGTTTCTCTTGCTATTATTTGACCTCCTATTGCAGCTTGGATTGGTATTTTAAAAAGTTTTCTTGGTATTACTGTTTTTAGTTTTTCTACCATTTTTTTGCCTCTGTCATACGCACTATCTTTGTGTACAATGAAACTTAATGCATCAACTGGTTCTCCATTTATATGAATATCTAATTTTACTAAATTTGATTTTCTGTATTCTTTGAATTCATAATCTAATGAAGCATATCCTTTAGTTTTAGATTTTAAGTTATCAAAGAAGTCATAAATTATTTCATTTAATGGCATTTCATAGATTAATGTAACTCTATTTTCGTCTAAATATTTCATGTCAATATATATTCCACGTCTTCTTTGACACAATTCCATAATATTTCCCACATACTCTTTTGGTGTTAAGATATTTGCTGTTACATATGGTTCTTCCATGTATGATATTTCTTGAGGTTTTGGTAAATTTTCTGGATTATATATTTCCATTACTTCCCCATCTGTTTTATATACACGATAAATAACTGATGGTGCAGTTGTAATAAGTCCTAAATCAAATTCTCTATCTAGTCTTTCTTCAATAATTTCTAAATGAAGCAACCCTAAAAATCCACAGCGAAATCCAAATCCCAATGCTACGGATGATTCTGCTTCATATTCTAAGGCTGCATCATTTAATTTTAATTTTTCTAAAGCTTCTTTTAATGCTTCATATTGACTTCCATCCATTGGATATAAGCCACAATAAACCATTGGTGTTACTTTTTTGTATCCTTTTAATGGCTTATCTGCTGGATTTTCTTTTAATGTTATTGTATCTCCTACATGTATGTCTGATAAGTTTTTTATACTTGCCGCAATATATCCAACTTCACCTGCTTTAATTTCTTGTGTTGGCATATATGTTCCTGGTAAAAAGTAGCCTACTTCTGCAACTGTAAAAGTTTTGTCTGTTGCCATAAGCTTGATTTCGTCCCCTACTTTTACTTTTCCATTTACTACTCTTACATATGCTACTGCTCCTTTGTAATTATCATAATATGAGTCAAATATCAAACATGTTGTTTTTTCATTTTCATCGCCTTTTGGTGCTGGTATGTCTGTGACTATTCTTTCTAATACTTGTTCTACGTTTAATCCAGATTTGGCTGAAATGCATGGTGCATCTTCTGCTGGTATTCCTATGATGTCTTCTATTTCATGTTTTACTTCTTCTACTCTTGCATTTGGTAAATCAATTTTGTTTAATACTGGTAATATTTCTAGATTGTTGTCAATTGCTAAATATACATTTGCTAATGTTTGTGCTTCTACTCCTTGACTTGCATCTACTACTAATATTGCACCATCACATGCTGCTAAGCTTCTGGATACTTCATAATTGAAATCAACATGCCCTGGTGTGTCAATTAGATTAAGTGTGTATTCTTGTCCATCTTTTGCTTTGTATATCATTCTTACAGCTTGTGATTTTATGGTTATTCCTCTTTCTTTTTCGATTTCCATGTTGTCTAGTACTTGGCTTTCCATTTCTCTTTTTGATAATACTCCTGTCATTTCTATTAGCCTGTCTGCTAGTGTTGATTTTCCATGGTCTATGTGTGCTATTATGCTAAAATTTCGTATATGTTCTTGTCTATTACTCATATTTCCTCCGTTTTCTTTTTTATATTTGTTATTTTAGCATAAACTGGAGTATTGGTCAATTGTATTTTTGTTAATAATTCCCATATCGTTATCTGCGTATTATGATATTCTTCTCCACATATATACTGTGATATATGGATCTTGAACATTTACTGCTTGTCCACTTCCTATTGTTCCTGTTGTACTGGTGTTTGTTGTTACTGTATGTGTATGATCTGCAACTTCCGAAGTGTTAGCATTTGATAAACTAATAGCATGAGCATGTGCTT
>CANRLE010000075.1 GCA_947631385.1 uncultured Clostridia bacterium
CTTAAGGCACTTGTTGCTTCAAAAGGTATGAATACTTTATTTGCTTCACCTTTAGCAACTTCTTCTAAAGCTTCCAAAGATTTTAATTGAACTAACTTTTCATTTGGATCTGCTTTTTTCATAGCATCATAAATCATTTGAATTTCTTGAGCTTTAGCATCAGCCACTTCACGAATTGCTTGAGCTTCACCGACTGCTCTTCTAATTTGAGCTTCTTTATCAGCTTCAGCCTCTAAAATAGCAGCTTGTTTTTTACCTTCTGCAATAGTGATTGCAGATTGTCTTTGAGCTTCAGATTCTAGAATTAAAGCTCTTTTATTTCTTTCTGCATTCATTTCTTTTTCCATTGCATCCCTAATATCAGCAGGTGGTGTAATATCTTTAATTTCTACACGGTCGATTTTACATCCCCAACGGTCTGTTGCTTCATCAAGAACAACTCTTAATTGATTATTGATACCATCCCTAGAACTAAATGTTTCATCTAAATCCATTTTACCAATGATATCACGAATTGTTGTAATAGCAAGATATTCAATACCTTTCTTTAAGCTTTGGATTTCATAAACTGCTTTAGCAGGGTCAGTTATTTGATAGAATACAACTGTATCAATTGTAATCGTAACATTATCTTTCGTAATAACTCCTTGAGGTGGTACATCCATAGTTTGTTGTTTTAAACTAACAACACTTCTAACATGGTCGAAAAATGGAATAATGATGGTAAGACCAGCATCAGCCACTTTGTAAAATTTACCTAATCTTTCAATGATGTATACCTCAGATTGTTTAACAATTTTAATAGACATAGCAGCTATTATTAAAATAATAACAAGTAATACTAATAAAAACCACATAAATTTGTCCTCCTTAAAATAAATATATTATTATATAAAAATTTAAAACTATTTTTGAATTGGTGCAACAATTGCTTTTACACCTTTTATTTCTTTAATTTCTACTTCTGTGCCTTTAGGAATATTTTTATCATCTATACTAGTAGCAGTCCAAAGTTCACCATCTACTTTTATTTGACCAACAGAATTAAGTACATCAATGTCTTTGGTTACAATTCCAGTTTTTCCAATAGATGAATATACATTTGTTTTTATGTCAGTTTTACTGTTCATAAACTTTTTTACAAATGGTTTTGTAGCAAAAATTAAAATGGCAGAAGATATTACGAACACAGTTGTTTGAATTATAAGATTATTAGTAAAGAAGCTAACAATCATTGCAAATAAAGCACCAATTGCAAACCAGAATACTAAAAAACCTACTGTCATAATTTCTATTACTAAACATACACCAGCAATAATTAACCAAATTTGCCACATAAAAAAATTCCTCCCTTGTATCAACTATTACTATTATACCATAAATTGCTAAAAAAAGGAATAGTTTTATGTAAAATTTGCAAATATTGCCATAACTTTTATTATATATATATTGATATATTGATATTTCTTATGATATAATATAGCCATAAAAATAAAATATAGGTGGGGTAGTTGTGTTAGAAAAAATAAATTCTCCAGAAGATTTAAAAAAGCTTAACACAGAAGAAAAAATAAAATTAGCAGAAGAAATAAGACAATATATATTAGAAATAGTATCAGAAAACGGTGGTCATTTAGCTTCAAACTTAGGAGTAGTAGAATTAACTATTGCATTACATAGTGTATTTGACTTACCTAAAGATAAAATTGTCTGGGATGTAGGACATCAGACATATGTGCATAAAATTATAACAGGAAGAAAAGAAGAACTAAAAACATTAAGAAAGCTAAATGGAATTGCAGGATTTCCAAAAACAAAAGAATCTGAAGTAGATTGCTTTAATACTGGTCATAGTAGTACATCAATTTCTGCAGCTCTTGGTATGGCAAGAGCAAGAGATATTAAAGGAGAAAATCATTCTGTAATAGCAGTAATAGGAGATGGTGCTTTAACAGGAGGAATGGCATTAGAAGCCTTGAATGATACAGGATGGAGTAAAACTACAATGACAGTTATATTAAATGACAATGAGATGAGCATTTCTAAGAACATAGGTGGAATTAGCATGCTACTTAGTAAACTAAGGGCAAAAAGATCATATAACAAATCAAGTGATGCTGTAAAAAAAGTCATTTTAAAAATTCCTGGAATAGGAAAACCAATTGTAAGGCTAGTAAGGAGAGTAAAAAGAAGTATAAAACAATTAATTATTCCAAAAATGTTTTTTGAAGACATAGGATTTCGTTATTTAGGTCCAGTAGATGGGCATGACATAGCCGAGTTGGAAAGAATGTTGAAAATAAGCAAAGAATTAGATGGACCAGTGTTGATTCACATTCTAACTAAAAAAGGAAAAGGATATAAAATTGCTGAGGAAAATCCAGATAAATTTCATGCTACAGGTCCATTTAATATTGAAACAGGGGAAAGTAAAAAAGCAAAGAAAAGTGATTATTCAAAAGTGTTTGGTGAAAAATTAATTGAATTAGCTAGAAAAAATGACAAGATAGTAGCAATAACAGCTGCTATGAAAGATGGGACAGGCTTGGCAAATTTTGCTAAAGAATTTCCAGAAAGATTTTTTGACATAGGAATAGCAGAACAACATGCTATTGGAATGGCAGCAGGAATGGCAAAAGCAGGAGTTATTCCAGTTGTGCCAATATATGCATCTTTTTATCAAAGAGCTTATGACCAAGTTATACATGATGTTGCTATGCAAAATTTACCAGTAGTAATGTGTGTAGACAGAGCAGGGATAGTAGGTGCAGATGGAGAAACGCATCAAGGTACATTAGACATGTCATTTTTTAGATTAGTACCTAATTTAACAATTATGGCACCAAAGAACTTTAAAGAATTAGAAGATATGTTAGAATTTGCAGTTGATTTAAAAAAGCCTGTTGTAATTCGTTATCCAAGAGGAGGAGAAGATGATTATAAAATAGAAAAACAGGATAAAATAGAATTAGGAAAAGCAGAAATATTAAAACAAGGTAAAGATGTAAGTATTATAGCTATTGGAAAAACTGTAGCAAGAGCAATGAAAATTGCGGAAAATGTCGAAAACGAAAATCCTGATATGCAAGTAGAAGTTATTAATGCTAGATTTTTAAAACCAATAGACAAAGAAACTATAAAAAAATCTATTGAAAAAACCAAACATGTTGTAACAATAGAAGATGGAACAATTATAAATGGATTATCTAGTGCAGTACAAGAAATAATTATTGAAGAGAAATTAGAAGGCATTGATATAAAGGAATATGCTTATCCAGATAAATATATTGAACATGGTGGTGTAGAAGAATTAGAAAAAATTTATAAAGTTGATGAAAAAACAATCAGCCAAGATATAAAAGAATTTTTTAAAGTTATGGTTTAGACATAATAAAATGAAAGGAAAAAATAATGGATAAACAGCAGTTACTAAAAGATTATAGAAAACAAGAAGATAAAATGTGCTTATCACAAATTTTAGATAAAATAGAATTTTCCAAAGCAAGGGAAAAAATAGAACATACAGATTTTTTAGATATGTATCAGGTATCACTAGTAGAAAATTTTTTGAAAAAAATAAAGTTTGAAAATTATAAATTATATGGTGGTTATGAAGAAGCAGAAAGAAAAATACTTATTGTATATCCTGAAAAATATGATGAAAAAATGCTAGAAAAGAATTATAACAAAATAATACAAATAGTGAGAATTACACTTCCAGAAGAAGAACAAGGAAATTACTCACATAGAAATTATTTAGGTGGAATTGTAAAGTTAGGATTAAAAAGAGAGAAGGTAGGAGACATATTAGTTTATAAAGAAGGAGCAGATATTATTACACTTGGGGATTTTGCTAATATTCTAAAAGAACAGTTGCCATCTTTAACGAGATTTGAAAAAAGTGTTTTAAAAATAGAAGAAATAGGAGAGTTAAAACAAAAAGAGACTAAAATCGAAGAAGTAAAAATTATTGTGCCTTCTTTGAGATTAGATAATTTTGTATCAGACTTAGCTAAAACTTCTAGAAGTAAGGCAAATCAAATAATAGAGCAAGAAAGAGTATTTATTAATGGACAAAATGAGACGAAAGCTTCAAAACAGATTAAGTTAAATGATATTATTACTATTCGAGGAAAAGGAAGGTTTGTAATTAAAGAAATGGCTGGAACTACAAGGAGTGGTAGAATGGTAATAGTTGTTGAAAAATATATTTGATTTTTTATTCATCTTTAAGTTTTTGCATATTCATAAATCTAATTAATTCGCAATAAATTCTTGTGTATATACAAGAGATTTGCGAATTTTTATTTTTTTGTTAAAAACTATTGCAAAAATCAAATTAGTTGTGGTATAAATATATTAAATATGTATAACAAAAATTACATAAAATTAAATAACAAATGAAAGTGAGGAATTTGAAATGGAAAGAAACAAAGGAGTAACACTAATTGCGTTAGTGATAACTATCATAGTATTATTAATTTTAGCAGCAGTAAGTATAGCAACACTAACAGGAGAAAATGGAATACTAACACAAGCAAACAAAGCAAGCTATCAAACCAAACTTGCAGAACTAAAAGAAAATCTACAATTAGACATATTAGATGTTGTCATGGGAAAAGGTGGAAATGACTTAAA
>CANRLE010000076.1 GCA_947631385.1 uncultured Clostridia bacterium
ATGTAGGATGTGATGTTATTGCATCTAGTGTAGGAATGGATAAATATGTTTGTAAATGTGTATTAAAAGATAATGACATTCCAATATTAGAATGTAAATGCATTAGTGCTAAAGAATATAATGAAAATTCAGAAAATGTTATAAATGAAATAGAAAAAGATTTTTCTTATCCAGTAATAGTTAAACCTATAAATTTGGGTTCAAGTGTAGGGATTAAAATTGCTAGAAATCAAGAAGAATTAAATGAAGCAGTAGAAAATGCATTTATTTATGCAAAAAAAATACTTGTTGAGAGGGCAATTCAAAACTTAAAGGAGATAAATTGTTCAGTCGTCGGTGATTACGAATTTGCAAAAGCTTCAGAATGTGAAGAACCAGTTAAAACAGATGAGATATTAAGCTATAAAGATAAATATATATCTGGAGGAAAAAATAAAGGAACAGCAAAATCAATGAATGCTTCTGTTTTAAAGTTGCCAGCTAATATAAGTGAGGATGTAAGAGAAAAAATACAAGAACTAGCTTTAAAAACATTTAATACTTTAGGATGTTCTGGAGTTATTCGTATAGATTTTATGATAGATAATGATACAAATAAAATATTTGTAAATGAAGTAAATACAATTCCAGGTTCATTATCATTTCATTTGTGGAAAGCTACAGGATTAAATTATACAAAATTATTAGATGAATTAATCAATCTTGCTTTAAAAAGAAATAGAGAAGAAAAAAATATAACATATTCATTTGATAGTAACATATTATCAGGAGTTTCTATGAAAAGTTTAAAAGGCGGTGCTAAATTGAAATAAAATAGAAAAAATTTCATAAAAAGCTTGCATTTATGGTAAAAATTGGGTATAATAGTAATGCAAAATAAAAATTACAACAAGGGTGGGAGGAAATCCCACTCTTAATTATTGAAAAGGAGGATACTTTGGCAAGTATAGAAGAAAGAGTAGAAGCTCTTATAAAACCTACAATAGAAAAAATAGGGTATGACTTATATGACATAGAATATGCAAAAGAAGGTAAAAACTATTATTTAAGAATATTCATAGACAAGCCAGAAGGAATAGACTTGCAAGATTGTGAAAAAGTAAATGATGCTATAAATGATTTATTAGATGAAGCAGATTACATCAAAGAACAATACTTTTTAGAAGTATCTTCACCAGGAATTGAAAGAATACTTAGAAAAGATAAGCACTTAGAACAAAATATCGGAAAAGAAATCTGTATAAAACTATTCCAAAAAGATAGCAATGGAAAAAAAGAATATCAAGGAACATTAAAAGCATATGACAAGGAAAAAATTGAATTAGAAGAAAATATAATAGTAGAACGAAAAAATATAGCACAAATAAAAACAATTTATCATTGGTAAAAGGGAGGAATTAGAAAAATGAAAGAACCAGCAATTGATAACAAAGAATTAATACTAGCTTTGGAGGAACTAGAAAAAGAAAAGGGAATAAAAAAGGAATATTTACTTGAATCTATTGAAACTGCATTAGTAACAGCATATAAGAGGAACTTTGATTCATTAGAAAATGTGAAAGTGCAGATGGACCAACAAACAGGGGCAACACATGTATATGCATTAAAAGAAGTGGTGAAAAGAGTAAGTGATAAAGAAACACAAATTAATATTAAAGAAGCACAGAAAATAAATCCAGACTACAAAGAAGGAGACATGGTTGAATTTGAAATTGTGCCAAGAGATTTTGGTAGAATTGCAGCTCAAACTGCAAAACAAGTTATTATACAAAAACTAAGAGAAGCAGAAAGAGAAATAATTTTTACAGAATTTAATGATAGAAAAGGGGAAATTGTATCTGGATTAATTCAAAAGGCTGATAAAAATATAGTAATAATGGATTTAGGAAAATTAGAAGGGGTTATGCCCTCTAAGGAACAGATGCCAACAGAACATTACCATGTAAATGATAAAATAAAAGGTTATGTATTAGATGTTGAAAAAGGTGCAAAAGGAGCTCCACATGTAATTGTATCTCGAAGCCATCCAGATTTCGTAAGAAAATTATTGGAATTTGAAATACCAGAAATTTATGAAGGAGTTATTGAAATCAAAAGTGTTTCAAGAGATCCAGGATATAGAAGCAAAGTAGCAGTATATTCACCAGATCCAAATATTGACCCAGTTGGTTCTTGTGTAGGACAAAAGGGAGTTAGAATTCAAAATGTAATAAATGAATTACATGGAGAAAAAATAGACGTTATAGAATGGAATGAAGATCCATCTATATACATTGCAGCAAGTTTATTGCCAGCACAAATATTAGCAGTAGATATTAAAGAAGAAGAAAAATTTGCACAAGTAATTGTTCCAGATGACCAGTTATCATTAGCAATAGGAAAGTCAGGGCAAAATGCAAGACTAGCTGCAAGATTAACAAATTGGAAAATAGATATAAAATCAGAAACACAATTTAGAGAAATGTTAATGAAGGAGCAAAACAAAGAAGCAACAGAAGAAAAAGCAGAATAAAAAAGAAAACAGGACATACAATAAAAGGAGGACAAAACAGTGAAAAGTCAGCCACAAAGAACATGTATGGGATGTAATTGCAAAAAAGATAAAAAAGATTTTATTAGAATTGTTAAAAATAAAGAGAATCAAATCTTCTTAGATAGAACTGGAAAACTAGAAGGAAGAGGAGCATATCTTTGTGATAATATTCAATGCTTAGAAAAAGCAATAAAAACGAAAAGAATAGAAAAAGTATTAAATGTTAAAATATCAGATGAAATTTATGAAGATTTAAGAGGTGTCATTCTTGATAAATAAAAAAATATTAGGTTTAATTGGATTATCAGCAAGAGCTAGAAAAGTATCTTATGGAGCAGATAGTGTTGAAGAACAAATTAAAAAGAAAAAAGTTTATTTAGTAATAATAGCTAAAGATTCTTCAGAACGAACCAAGGATAAATTTAAAAAACTCTGTGAAGAATTTCAAGTACCAATGATAATAGGAGAAGAAATAAAAATAATGAGTAATGCAATAGGAAAATCAAATAAGGCAGTTATTGGAATAGAAGAAATAAATTTAGCAAACGAAATACAGAAAATAAATGATGGGGGTGAACTTATTGGGTAAGATAAAAATTCATGAAATAGCAAAAAAATTAGGCTTAACCAGTAAAGAAGTTTTAGATGTAGCAAATCAACTAAACATTAATGTAAAAAGTCATATGAGTGGAGTAGAAGAGGAAGAAGCAAATAAGATAGAGAAAGCTTTAGCTAAAAAAGGTGAAAAGAAAAAGGTCGAAAAAGAGACAAAAAAGGAAGTAAAGAAAGAAGAAAAAGCACCTGTTATTATTAGAAGAGAAGTCATCATAGCACAAGAAGAACAGGAAAAGAAAAAAGAAGTAGTTAAAAGAGAAGAAAATAGAAATAATCATGTTGGCTTTGTAGAAAGAAAACAAAACAAAGATTATAATATTGTTTATCGTAATAAACCAAATAAACCAATGACAGTAAGTGAGTTATTTGGTCTTAAAAAAGAGGAACCAAAACCTGTAAGTGAACCAGTAGTAAAAGAGGAGAAAAAAGAAGAGAAAAAGGAAGAAAAGCAAGTAGAAGAAAAAGTAGAACCAGTGGTAAAGGAAAAAGTAGAAAAGGTAGAAAAAGTAGAACCTAAAGTAGATACAACAGTAAAACAAAAACCTATGGGTGAAAGAAATTTCCATAACAAAAATAATAGGGATAATAGAAATAATCATTATAATAATAACAGATTTAACAACAATAATAGAAATAATGGAAATGAAAGATATGGTAAAAAACCATTAGATGAAAAAGGAATTGAAAAAAATATTAAAAACATTATGGCAGTAGAAACAGTGGAGAAAGAGACTGTTAGAGAGTATAATAAAGGAATAGATAAACAGAAAAATAATAATAAATTTGATGAAAATAGAAATACTAAGAAGGCAAAGAATAAAAGAAATAGTTCTAACCATGACTTTGATGAAGGAAAATTAAAGACATTAAAACAAACAAATCGTTTATCTAATATGTTTGATGACCAAGATGGAGGAATGTTAGATTATTATGATTTGACAACAGAACGTGGTAGAAGAGGTAAAAAGAGAAATAATAAAAATCAAGAAGAAAGAACTAAACAAAAGATATTCCAATTAACAGATATTGAAATTCCAGAAAGCATTACAGTAAAAGATTTTGCTGCTGAAATGAAAAAGACAACAGCAGAAGTTATTAAAAAATTGCTAGGTTATGGAATTATGGCTACCATAAATAATGAAGTTGATTTTGATACTGCTTATTTAATTGCCCAAGAATTTGGAATTAATGCTACTAAGAAAGAGACTGTAACTGAAGAAGATATCTTGTTTGATGATTCTGAAGATAAAGAAGAAGAATTAGAAACAAGACCACCAGTTATTGTTGTTATGGGACATGTAGACCATGGTAAGACATCACTTTTAGATGCTGTTAGAAAAACAAATGTAATAGAAGG
>CANRLE010000077.1 GCA_947631385.1 uncultured Clostridia bacterium
AAACTTGAAGTAGAAGTATTAGGATGTTATGAAACAAATGGAAAATTAAGTTTAGAAAAATTAAAAGGAAATATACCAAATATAGATGGAAAAATAGAAAATGAAGAATTTCCATTGGAAGTAGAAGTAGATGGTTACCAATTTGAAATAACAGCAGAAGGAAGAGTAAATTCAAAAGAAACAGGAGAATCAGGTGGTAGTTCCGGTAGCTCAGGTTCAGAAGGGTCAAGCGGAAGCTCAGGAGATACAGTAACTAAGGAAGAATATGATAAATTAAATGATACAGTGAAAAGTTTAAAAGAGGAAATACAAAATTTGAAACAACAAGTAAATGAAGATATGACAAATATGTGGAAATGGAATGAAATTAATATTAGTTTACCAATGCCAAAAGAGTCGTGGTCATATAATGAAAGTGATGAAATACCTGAAATAAAAGAGGCAAAACGTGTAGCTATACTTTTTTCAAATACAACTTGGCTTTTTATGGACAGAGTTGAGAATTCTAGTGTAGTAATGGCAACTACTAGTATCACATCTTGGGAGCCAGGTTACTGGGGATGTACTGTTCGTGTAGATTTTAGTACAGGAAAAATTTATATATCTTCAGGTCAAATAGGTTCTGAAGTAAAAGAGACCTTGCCAAGTATTACAAAAATTAAATATATAAAATGAGGATTATGGGGGCGTCCCCAATTCCTCTTTTTTTTCGAAAAAAGTCTTGATTTTTCTACTTTTTATTAATATAATGTTGAAAAATATGAGAATTGAGGTAAGATATGAGAAAAGGATTACAAAATTTAGATACTAATGAAAATAGGGGTTATAAAATTATTGCTGTTGATGATGAAGAAGGAATTATTGATTCTTTATCTATCTTTTTAAAAAGGTCTGGTTATGAGTTTATTGGAGTTACAGACCCAATGGAAGCAATTGAAAGAGTAAAACATGAACATTTTGATTTGATGATTTTAGATTTTATTATGACTCCAATTCATGGTGATCAGGTAGTAGAAGAGATTCGTACTTTTAATAAAGAATTATATATTTTGCTTTTAACTGGACATAAAGATTTAGCTCCTCCTTTGGAAACTATTCGAAGATTGGATATTCAAGGATATTGTGAGAAGAGTGATAAATTTGATCAATTATTGTTGCTTATAGAGTCTGGTATTAAGTCTATTGCTCAAATGAATGAGATTAAGAAAATTAATCAAGAGTTGGAGAAAGCCTACTTAGAAAGTATCGAAACTTTACGATATACTGTTGAGGCTAAGGATTCTTATACTAGAGGTCATTCTGATAGAGTTTCTCAATATTCTGTTTTAATTGGAAAACATCTTGGCTTATCAGATGATGATTTAAGAACTTTGCGAATTGGTGGATTGTTCCACGATATTGGAAAAATAGGTGTACCTGATAGTATTTTATTAAAAGATGCTAAATTGACTGATGATGAATATTCTGAAATTAAAAATCATCCTTCTATAGGTGCTCATATTTTATCAACAGCTACTATTTTTAAAAATATGATTCCTATTGTTAAACATCATCATGAAAGATTTGATGGACATGGTTATCCTAGTCAGTTAAAGGGTACTGATATACCTTATTTAGCAAGAATTGCTGCTATTGCTGATAGTTTTGATGCTATGACTTCAAAAAGAACTTATCGTGATTCTATGTCTATAGAAGCCGTTATTGAAGAGTTTGAAAGATGTAAAGGTACACAGTTTGACCCAGATTTGACAGATGTATTTTTAGATATTTTGCATAATCATATGGACGAGATTAAAGAAATTCAAGAAAAATATAAATAATTTGTATAAAAAAAATCCAGCATGCAAGCTGGATTTTTTTAAACTTTCATTGAAAGCCCTACTTTTTGTCTTTCTTTATCTATCTTAATAACCTTTACCTTAACAACATCTCCAACAGAAACTATTTCTGATGGATTTTTTACAAATTTATCACTCATTTCTGAAATATGTACTAAGCCATCATGCTTTACACCGATATCTACAAATGCTCCAAAGTCAATTACATTTCTTACCGTTCCTGTTAGTACCATACCTTCTTTTAAGTCTTCTAATTTTAAAACATCACTACGAAGAATTGGTTTTGGCATATCTTCACGTGGGTCTCTACCCGGTTTTGACAATTCTTGAATAATGTCTGCTAATGTCATTTCTCCTATGTCTAATTCTTTTGACATTGCAGTTATATCAACAGTTTTTAATTTATTTCGTAATTCTTCTAGCTTTTCTTTATCTTTTAAATCATTTTTGTCAAATCCTAATTTTGCTAATAATTTTTCAGTTTGCTCATAACTTTCTGGATGAACTGCTGTAATTTCTAATGGATTGTCCCCGTCAAAGATTCTTAAAAATCCTGCACATTGCTCATAGGCTATTTTACCTAATTTTGGGACTTTTAATAATTGCTTTCTATTTTTTAATTTTCCATTTTCATCTCTATATTTTACAATATTTTTTGCAATTGTACTGTTAATTCCTGAAACATATGATAGTAGAGAAGGAGTTGCTGTATTTACGTCAACACCTACTTTGTTAACACTATCTTCTACAACACCAGTTAAACTTTCTGCTAATTTCTTTTGATTAACATCATGCTGATATTGACCTACACCAATTGCCTTTGGGTCTATTTTTACTAGTTCTGCTAATGGGTCCTGTAATCTTCTTGCAATAGATATAGCCCCTCTAATAGAAACATTTATGTCTGGATATTCTTCGGTTGCAAGTTTTGATGCTGAATACACAGATGCTCCTGCCTCACTTACAATTACATAGTGAACAGGTCTTTTTGCTTCTTTTATCATATCAGCTACAAACATTTCAGACTCCCTTGAAGCTGTACCGTTTCCAATGGCTATCATGTCTATCTCGTCTTTTTCAATTAGCTTTAATAGCTCTTTTTTTGCACCTTCTATGTCATTTTGTGGTTCAGTTGGATAGACTGTTGTATAGTCTAAAACTTTTCCAGTTTCATCAATAACGGCTATTTTGCATCCTGTTCTATATGCAGGGTCAAATCCCATTACTGTTTTTCCTTTGATTGGTGCTCCTAATAGCAATTGTTTTGAATTTTGTCCAAATACTTTTATTGCTTTTTCTTCCGCTTTTTCGGTTAAGTCACTACGAATTTCTCTTTCAATTGAAGGTTCAATTAATCTTTTGAAACTGTCTAAAATTGTTTCCTTTAGCATATTTGTGAATTGTGTTTCACCTTTTAAAATATCTCTTTCTATGTAATTAATTATTTTTTCCTCTGGCTTTTCAATTTTAACTTTTAAAAATTCTTCTTTTTCACCACGATTAATTGCTAAAATTCTATGGCTTGGTATGTATTTTATTGTTTCTTGATATTCGTAGTACATTTCATAATTTGATTTTTCATCTTCTTTTGATGCTTTAGTTACAATAAGCCCTTCACGATAACATTGCCTTTTTATTTCTTTTCTATATTTAGCATTGTCAGAGATATCTTCTGCTATAATATCTAAAGCACCTTGAATTGCTTCTTCTGCTGTGTTTACAACTTTATCTTTATTTTTTCTATCTTCATCAGATAGTTTGTCAATGTTTATATATTCTTTTGCTATTTCTTCTATTGGTTTTGTTTCTTTTTGCTCAATAATTATTTGTGCTAATGGTTCTAGCCCTTTTGCTTTTGCAACTGTGGCTCTTGTTTTCTTTTTCTGTTTATATGGTCTATAAATGTCTTCTACTTCTGCTAGTGTTTTGCTAATTGCTATGGCTTGTAGAATTTCGTCTGTTAATTTTCCTTGTTCATCTATAGATTTTACTACTTCTTCTTTTCTTTGTTCTAGATTTCTTAAATAAGTTAGCCTTTCTCCAAATTCTCTTAGAATTTCATCTGAAAGCCCTCCTGTTACTTCTTTACGATATCTGGCAATAAATGGAATTGTATTGCCTTCATCGATTAGTTTGACTGTGTTTTCTACTTGTGCAGGTTTTATGTTTAATTCTTCTGCAATTGTTTTTATGATTTTGTCCATTTTATTAAGTTCCTTCTTATATAATATTTTTTTATAATATATCATATTTTCTTCAAAAAGGAAAGTATATTTTTAATTAAATTTTTTATGGATAATCTCTAACCATATAATAGTAACTTATGATATCCTTCTCCACATATATACTGTGATATATGGGTCTTGAACATTTACTGCTTGTCCACTACCTGTTGCTCCTGTTCTATTTTTATCTGTTGTTACAGTATGTGTATGATCTGCAACTTCCGAAGTGTTTGTATTTGTCAAATTAATTGCATGTGTATGTGCTTGAGTTGTTCCATTAAGAGCACCTGTTGCGCCTGTATTTGCAGGAGTACTTGGAAAAGTAATAGTATGAGCATGTCCTTGACT
>CANRLE010000078.1 GCA_947631385.1 uncultured Clostridia bacterium
CTTTTCAATGTACTTTTTTAAAACTTTAGATAATATTTTCATATCCTATTTTTTCATAGGCTACTTTACACTATCTTCTTTTTTTACATATAGACTTTTTAGGCATCCCTTTCCATTTTCTATGTTTTTTAATGCAATTGTTCCTATTACTTCATCTTTATCATTTATGGCAATCCAAAAATTACCATTGTCTTCTTTATAGGTGTGATTATCCATTTTTCTTATATCATCATGCCAATCATCAAAGTTAAATTCCTTTACACAAATTTCTATCCAAAGATTAATTACTTTGTCTCTATATTCTTCACTATATTCTATTATATTCCAATTCATATTTTTCTCCTTTCATTCTAGATTTGAAGAGAAAAATTTCCTTCTTCCCTCCTTTTTTTAAAAGCAATATAAAATTCTTTAACTGCTTGTCTACTTGCTTCTAAATCTGTTAACATCATATATAAAACCGCTTTATTATATATTTCTAGTTTGCTTATAATTTCTTCTCCATAATTGTCTATAATTTCTTTAAATAATTTATATGATTCATTATATTTTGGATATAAATCTTGTATACCATAGGCAACTATTATGGTATACACCCATATCATATTAATTACAAAATTATAAGCATTATATACTTCTATTTCAGGATATTTATCTTTCAAGTAAAAATACTTATCTTTAATTACTTCTAAATAATCATAATAAGTCTTGTAATTTCTAATTCCAACAATACTATCATTTCTTCTAATATAGTAATATTTAGGTTCTTCTAATAAAACTACCTTATTACATTTTTCAAATAAAATTAAAGTAGTAGCTATATCCTCAAAATTTTTTCCTGTTGGAAATGTTATACCATTAAACAATTCCTTTTTAAAAAGTTTATTCCATGCATAGCTTTGTATTTTTGTATCAATCAATAATTCCTTAATTGCTTCTATTTTATCCATAATCTGTAATTCTCCGGAATCTCTTACAGATATTAGTCTATCTTCTATTAATTCATAATACGAGACAATTGAAATCTCTGCATTATTTTCTTCACTTAGTCTAAATAGTGTTTCAAACATATCTTCTTTAATATAATCATCACTATCTACAAAACCAATATAATCTCCTTGAGCTATTTTCAATGCAGCATTTCTTGCATCAGATAATCCCCCATTTTGCTTATGAATGACTTTTATTCGTTTATCTTTTTGTGCATATTCATCACATATCTTTCCAGAATTATCTGGACTTCCATCATCAACTAATAAGATTTCCAAATTATGATATGTTTGGTTTATAATACTATTTATACATCTATCTAAATATTTTTCAACTTTATAAATTGGCACTATAACACTTATTAGCTTGCTATCCATGAATTTGCCTCCTATAATTCTTTTATTTTACTTTTAAATTCATTCCAAACTTCATTTGTTCTAATATATTCTTTGTAGTGCTGTTTTACTTGCTGATCATATTGCTCTAATTCTTTTAATAGACACGTAAAATCACAGCTTTTAAATGTCTCATTCATTTTTGGGATACTTTTTTCTAATTTTTCTTTTGTTTCATCAATGATTTTTCGATAATTTTTTCGATCTGTTATATATATTAATAATGGCTTATATTTAATCCAACCAATAGATGCTTTTAAAAATCTTTGCTCAATCGCACCATCTTCTAAGACTATCTTTTTCAATTTCTTTGGATAGTTTTCTTTTAATATAGAAATATATTTTAGAAAACCATCATGAAAGTGGTATGTTGGTACTTGTGTTACTTTTGCATCTTTTAGCATGGTCGTAAAAAATGTATCTTCTCCTCGGGCAAAAGGTGGATTGTAAAATGCTGGTATTTTGTCTAAATGTCTCATATTTAAACAAATTCCAGAAGCAAATAGCCAGTTCTCTTTTCCCATATTATTTACATGTATTTCTTTTCCATTTTTTACAATATCTTTTTCGGCATATGTAATTCCATTATCTGTATTATTTCTTTTTTCTTTTATTTTTTCCCATGATACTGCTTCATTACTTACACCATCAATATAGTTTTTGAAATCTTCTTCTGTAAAAGAATCTTCATATTCTACATATGGCACTGGAGACATATTTCCACATCTATATCCCATAGTAACGTCTGATTTTTCAATGTATTTTAAGTGTTGTAATATATTTTCCTGTTTTACCCATTCAATAGAACCATCTTCATTTTTTATATTAGCAACTGGATATTCATCATCATCCCAAAACATTAAATAATCTATTTTTCTTTTTAATGCAAAATACATTATTGAATTTCTTGCTCTTGCATATCCATGTCCTAGAATTAGATTAATATCTTTTTTACTAATTTGATGCCTAGATGATAATATTTTCTTTTCTTCTTCTATATCTTCTGGTGTAATATATTTTATTTTAAAGTTCTTATATACATTAGATTTAATTCCATAAAATTCTATTCTTTCTGCTTGTTGATATCCTAAATCATATAAAATAAAAATAGTAAAATTAACATTTTTACCTAATTTTTTGCCTTGATTAATAATGTCCTCATAATAATTATTAATAATTTTGCACACATTAGGTCTTCCTGCTAGAAATCCAATTCCAAATTCTATACTCCTTGACATGCAATCAATCCTTTCCCTAAATAGCTGTATTCATTATGTCTTCTAATTCTTTTTTACTAAATTCATATTTTTTATTACAAAAATGACAGATGGTCTCTGCCCTTCCTTCTTTTTCTATTATACTTCTTAGCTCTTCTTTTCCTATAGTTGCTAATCCTTCAGCCATATGTTCTTTTGAACAATCACATTGATAAACTGGTATTATATTATTTTGAATTATTTCGATTTTTTCATCTCCAGTAATTCTTTTTGCTATTTCTTGTAATTCTAATTTTTCGTCTAACATTCTAGACATTGCCCCTGCTTTGAAAATTGCTTGTTCCACTTTTGAAATTTCTTCTTCAGTAGCGTCTGGCATAGTATTAATTAGATATCCTCCTGCTGATTTTACGCCATTTTTGTCTACTAATACTCCTAAGGCAACTGCTGAATTTTTTTGCTCTGAGTGAACAAAATAATTAGCAAAATCGTCTGCTATTTCCCCTGTCGTTTATGGTGATATTCCTATGTATGGATCTTTTAATCCTATGTCTTTTATAACATTAATATATCCTTCTTGACCTACTGCCTCTCCAACATCTAATTTTCCAAATTCGTTTAACGGTATATCTATTTGTGGATTTGCTACATACCCTTTTACTTGAGGAAAATTATTAGCTGTGGCTACCATCATTTGTATAGGTCCATTTCCTTTTATTTGAATTGTTAACTTATCTTTTTGGCTTTTCATTTCATTTCCCATGATTGCTGTTATTGTTAGCATTCTACCAAAAGCTGCTGTAACTACTGGACTTAAATCATGTGTTAATCTAGCTTTTTCTACTAATTCTGTTGTGTCAGCACAAATTACAGATATTTTTCCTTGATAAGCTAAAAATTTTTCTATTTTATCTGACATTTTTCCCTCTTTTTTTCTCATAAATAAAAATTTTGTAACAGCTTAATTATATCATGTTCTAGATTTATTGTCAATCCGTGTAATCTTAATATTTCCTTTATTTAGATGAATAATTACCAATTTAAAAATTCCAAAAATGAGGATTATGGGGCCGTCCCCAAATCCTCATTGATGAATTTCAAACATATCTTTTCCTTCTCCGCAGACTGGACAAACCCAATCATCTGGCAAATCTTCAAATGCTGTACCTGGTTTTATGCCAGCTTTTTCGTTCCCGTGATTTTGGATTATATATATATTTGCATTCTAAACATTCATATTGTTGAGCATCTATTTTTTCTGATTGGAAGTTTTTATATCCTAATCCTAATGCAACTATTACCATAAGTAAAAATGATAATGCTTTCCATATTCCACTTTCTAAAAGTATTATTGCAAATAGTCCAAATGTTGCTGCAATTCCATATAAAATTAATACTGCTTGTTTTTGACTAAATCCCTTTGATACTATAATATGATGTAAGTGTCCTTTATCTGCTTTAAATATAGCTTTGATTGATTTTCCTTTAATTAGTCTTCTAATTATTGCCCAAATTGTATCAAATATAGGTAATCCTAATGCTAATAATGGAAGTACTATAACTGCTATTGTATAGGTTTTAGCTACTCCTAGAATAGAAATAATTGATAATGAAAATAACATTGTAAAAGAATTACCTATTATTATTAAAGAAGATTTACAAAAAGCTTCAT
>CANRLE010000079.1 GCA_947631385.1 uncultured Clostridia bacterium
GACCACATCACTTCCCATTTACAGAACCAAGTGCAGAAGCAGACGTATCTTGCTTTGTATGTGGAGGAAAAGGTTGCAAGGTATGTAAAGGAGAAGGATGGATTGAATTACTAGGATGTGGAATGGTACATCCAAACGTCTTAAAATCCTGTGGTATAAATCCAGAAGAATATTCTGGATTTGCATTCGGATTTGGAGTAGAAAGAATTGCAATGGCAAAATTCGGAATTGATGACATGAGATTATTATATGAAAATGATACAAGATTTTTAAAACAATTTTAGTTTTAAGATAAAGAATTAATTAAAATTTTAGTTAATTAGGAGTGTGAAGATATGAACTTTTTTGGTATAGGAAAGAAAAAAATTGATTTTGAAAAAATATATACATTAAAAGAAATAGAGAAATACATAGTCAAATATGGAGATATGTATGATTTTCCCGCAACAGAAGATGGATTTAGAATAGTACCAAAACAAAAGGTAAAAGAAGAAATAGAGCAAATTCAAATGCAAATGTAAAGGAGAACAGTAATGAAAGCAAGTGTAGAATGGTTAAGTGAATATAGTGATATTGATGTAGATACTATTACATTGGGTGATATTTTAACAATGAGTGGTTCAAAAGTGGAAACTATTGACCAATTAGGAAATGATATAAAAAATGTAGTAGTAGGAAAAATTTTAGAAATAAAAAAGCATCCAGATGCCGACAAATTAGTAATAACTAAAGTTGATGTTGGCACAGAAAAAATACAAATTGTAACAGGAGCTCCAAATATTCATGTTGGAGATATTGTGCCAATTGCTAAAGATGGTTCTGATTTACCAGGTGGGGTAAAAATCAAAAAGAGCATGTTTAGAGGAATAGAATCTTGTGGAATGATGTGTTCTTTGGGAGAACTAAACCTTGATATAGCTAATTATCCAGATCAAATTGAAAATGGAATTATGATATTAGGGGAAAAGCATGAAAAGGACATAGGCAAAGATATTGTAGAAGTTTTGAACCTAAAAGAAGATATAATTGATTTTGAGATTACATCAAACAGACCAGACTGTTTATCAATTGAGGGATTAGGAAGAGAAACAGCAGTATCATTAAATAAACCATTTAAAAATCCAAGAAAAAATATTGATGAATTAAAAATAGAAGACAAAAAGGATATAGAAGGATTAAAAGTAGATATTACTGCACCAGACTTATGTTATAGATATGTAGCAAGAGTTGTAAAAAATGTAAAAATTGGTCCATCACCAGAATGGATGGTAAGAAGACTAAAAGCATGTGGTGTTAGAAGTATTAATAATATTGTTGATATAACTAACTATGTAATGTTAGAAATGGGTCAACCAATGCATGCATTTGATATTAATTCTATTGCAGGAAAACATATTACTGTAAGAAGAGCAAAAAAAGGAGAAAAAATTGTAACTTTAGATGAGCAGGAAAGAATTTTGGACGAAGAAAATTTAGTAATAGCAGATGATGAAAAAGCAGTTGCTATTGCTGGAGTTATGGGAGGACTTAATTCAGAAATAGAAGAAAATACACAAACTGTTGTATTTGAATCTGCTGTATTCAATGGTGGCAATGTTAGAAAAACAGCTAAGAAAGTCGGATTAAGAACAGAAGCATCATCTCGTTTTGAAAAAGGATTATCTGCTGAAAATGCATTAAGAGCAGCTAATAGAGCAGTAGAATTAGTAACATTAATTGGTGCTGGAGAAGCTGTAGATGGAAAGATAGATGTTTATCCAACTAAACAAGAAATTAAAAAAATTAAATTAGATGTTGAAAGAATTAATAACTTATTAGGAACAAATCTAACAAAAAAAGAAATGATAGATATTTTAGAAAAATTAGATATAAAAGTAGAAAATGATGTAGCAATAAGCCCTTATTTTAGAATGGATTTGGAATTTGTTGCAGATATAGCAGAAGAAATAGGTCGTTTCTACGGTTATGATAAATTGGATTCTACTTTAATTAAAGCAGATACTACATTAGGTATTAGAAATAAAGAACAAAATATTAAGAAAAAAATAAGGGAAACTTTAGTAAATAGTGGACTTTCTGAAATTTATACATATGGATTTGTAAGTGAGAAAGACTTAGAAATGTCTAATATAAGTAATGACATAAAAAAATATGCTATCATTCTTCAAAATCCATTAAGTGATGAATATAAATTGATGAGACCAACAACTGTTCCAAGTATGATGCAAACTTTAGCTGTTAATAATAACAAGAAAAATCAACAAGTAAAACTTTTTGATTTATCAAGAAGTTATCGAAATATGGAACATGAAGTTGAAAATGGAGAAGTACCATTACAAGAAGATATTTTAACAATTGGTATGTATGGCGAAGATGTTGATTTTTATAGCTTAAAAGGCATATTAGAAAATGTATTAGAATCAATTAATATTAGCCATTATGATGTAGAAAAGGAAACTAAAAATGCATCTTATCATCCAGGAAGATGTGCTAATATAAAAATAGGAATTGATACTATTGCAACTTTAGGAGAAGTACATCCAGAAGTATTAATGAATTATGATATTAAAAGAAGAGCGTATTTAGCTGAATTAAATGTGACAAAATTAGTGAAATATTCAAGAGCTAATAAATCTTATGTAGAAGTACCTAAATTCCCAGCAGTTGAAAGAGATATTGCAGTTATTGTAGATGAAAACGTGGAAGTAGGTCAAATTGAAAAGATTATTACTAAAAAGTCTAAAAAATTGTTGGAAAGTATTGAATTGTTTGATATTTATCGTAATGAAAAATTAGGGCAAAATAAGAAGAGTGTTGCTTATTCAATTATTTTTAGAGATAAGAGTAAGACTTTAAGTGATGATGATATTAATACTACTATGAATGTAATTGTTTCTGAATTAGAAAACAAACTAGGGGCAGAATTAAGAAAATAAAATTTTGAATACCCCACTAGATAACAGACCATGCCCCAGTTTTAATAATTATATTTTTTCATAACTTTGGTGTCGCAACTTCCATAATAAAAAATTAAATGTCAGTTGCTCCAAATCGCACTCGCATAGCTCGTTTGGTCGCTTACGCAGTTATTTAAAATATAATTATTAAAACTGGGGGCATGATTTTTTATCTAGTGGGGGTATTTACAAAAATATATAGGATTTTTTTGAAAAAGGCTTGACAAATTAACAAAAATGGTGTAAAGTATATTAGCATTACAAAGGAAAGAGGTAGTTTCTATGGAGAAAAATGTCGAAATAAGTATGTTAAATCAAATTTATGGAGCATTATTAACTAATAAGCAATATGACATCATAGATGACTACTATAATAATGACTTGTCATTATCTGAAATTGCAGAAAACAATGAAATTACAAGACAAGCCGTTCGAGACATTTTAAAGAAAGGGGAGAAAAAGCTTTTCGAATACGAAGAAAAGTTACAATTTATGAAAAGGACGTTGAATCAAGAAAAGAAAATCGAAAAAGTTTTATCAGAATTAACAAAAATACAAACAAGCTATTCTGATAAAGAAGTAGCAAGTGTATTAGAAAACATTAAAAAAGAATTAAATTGTCTAGTGTAAGGGAGTGAAACATATGGCTTTTGAGGGATTATCTTCTAGGTTGCAAGAAATAACAAGAAAAATTAGAGGAAAAGCAAGAATAACAGAATCAGACTTAAAAGAAATGTTGAGAGAAGTAAAACTTGCTTTGTTAGAAGCTGATGTAAATTACAAAATCGTAAAAGACTTTGTAGCAACAATAGGAGAAAAAGCCTTAGGTCAAGATGTTTTAAAATCACTAACACCGGGACAGCAAGTAATCAAAATAGTAAAAGATGAATTAGTGGAATTACTAGGAGGAACTGAAAGCAAAATCAACTTTACTCCAAATCCACCAACAGTAATCATGCTAGTAGGATTGCAAGGTTCTGGTAAAACAACAACTTGTGGAAAGCTAGCCAATTTATTACGAAAACAAGGAAAAAAGCCATTACTAGTAGCATGTGATATTTATAGACCAGCTGCTATACAGCAATTGCAAGTTGTCGGAAAACAATTAAACATTCCAGTATTTGCGAATGAAAATTCAAAAGATGTTATACATATTGCTAAACAAGCCATGTCAACAGCTATATCTAAATTAAATGATGTTATTATTTTAGACACAGCAGGACGTTTGCACATTGATGAAGCATTAATGGATGAATTAAAAAACTTAAAAAGTGGAATTAAACCACATGAAATATTATTAGTAGT
>CANRLE010000080.1 GCA_947631385.1 uncultured Clostridia bacterium
GTAGGAGAAACTCCTTGTACAATAACAGAGTTAGGATTAATTGTTGAAGTATACAGCTTTAGTCCATTCACAATAGCAGCTGTAACAAAAACAGAAGCAGATGAAGCTAATTTAGATAAAACAGTTGTATTAAATACTACAGAAGGTGGAAACGTTATAGATCAAACAACTGAAACAACAGCAAAAACAATCAATACATTGAAAAAAGACACAGAAAATACTAAACAATTTAAAATTGTAGCAGATGAAGGATACGAAATTGATGAAATAATGCTTGGAGACGAACCTATAGACTTTAAAGAAAATCCAACTGAATATACAATAGATGTAGATTATAATCAACTTTCAGAAGAATCTACAATGCTAAAAGTAGCATTTGCTGCTAAAAGTGTACATGAAAAAGAAGCTCAAATTGGTGCAACAGTTGTATCACAACCAGTTATAAACACACCATCATTAACTCTAACAGCAAAAGCTTATCATGATGTAGTAGACTCTGAAGAAGATGACCATGCAGCAAAATCAGAAGTACAAAATTTACATCAAGGAGACAAATTTGAAGTTGTATTCTCAATTGAAGAAATATCAAATGCAGGAGCTGGAATCAACACTATTGGAGGTACTTTAGATTATGATAGTGCAACATTAGAATATGATGCAGAAGGAACTTCAGGAAGTATGTCTAGTGGATGGAGTTATTCTTATGATGATGCTACAAAGAAATTCTATACTGAAACAGCAAATCATGAATTAGTATCAAATGCTGGTGAAGAAGTATTTACTGCAAAATTTAAAGTAAAACAAGACTTAGCATTAGATGACCAATTAAATAAAGCAACTACAATTTCTTTGAAAAATATAGAAGCAGGAACAGGCAATACTGGAGAAAAGGCAATTATAAAAGCAAGTGACATTACAAAAACTGTTGAAATAACAAAAGTAATTGATGAAACTCTTACATTAAAACCAGAAGCAGAAGCACAACATGTTACAATGAAAGAAGATGCAAATATCATCGATGTTCCTCTTAACATGACTTTTGAAGAGTTCAACAAATTAATAAATTATACACAAACTCCAAAATATCATACATCAGCAGAAGAAGCACGTATGTCAACTCTTGTAGAAGAAGTACAAAATAAAATTTCAACAGGAGATACAGTAACAGTAGGAACTAAAATATGGACATTTGCAGTAAGAGGAGATGCAGATGGAGATGGAGAAATAACAGTAAATGACGTAGCAAGAGCAAAATTACATTATATTGGTAAAGAAGTACTAGCAGGAGCTTACTTAGAATCACTTGAAACAGATAATAACGAGGGAATTACAGTAAATGATATTTCAAGAATTAAATTAGTGTTTATTAAAAAACTTGATGATTTATATTCTGACTTGAAAAATGAATAATTAAAGGAGAAACTATGAAAAAGAAAATTTTAATTTTATTACTTATGACAATGTTTATGATGAGTATTTTAGTTTCAAATACATTTGCAGCAATTAGTTCATCAAGATGTAGCTTAACTACACCAAAAACTCAATATAATAAAGGCGAAAAAGTAGTAGTTACATTAAGATTAGATGAATTAAAAGCTGACAAAGGAATTATTGCATATAGTGCAGTTTTAGATTATGATAAAGATGCCTTAGAATATGAAAGTTGTTCAGGTATAGGAAAATGGAAAGCACCATCATATAATGAGGAAAATGGAATGCTTATAGCAGATAGAGATGAGGATTATTCACCATTAACAGGAGAAGATTTATGTACAATTACTTTTATAGCTAAAAAAGAAAATGTAAATGATGCTAAAATTAAGTTGTCTGAACTAGTTCTTGCAAATGGAGGAAGCAATGGAGGATATAAGAATAGTGATTTAGAAACAAGCATTAATATTACAGGAACTACAGTAAATCCAAGTAACCCAAGCAATCCAAGTAATCCTTCAAACCCTAGTACTCCTACAGATCCGCAAAACCCTAATAATCCAACAAACCCAGAAAATCCTGGTAATACTATAAATCCAGGAAATTCAGGAAGTACAGGAAATACAGGAAACTCAGGCAATTCAGGTGATTCAGGAAACTCAAGTAATACAGGGAATGCTGGTAGCTCTGGAAACACCAATAGTTCAAATAATAAATTAACAAATAGTACTGTTAATAATAATTCAAATTTATCACAATCTTCAAGTGATAGAATTCCATATTCAGGAAGCAATAATTATTTAACTATGTTGACTGGAATTGTAATAGCTATTACTGTAATGTTGTTTGTTAGAATTAAACTTTTAAATAGAAAGATAGCTCTACAAAGTGAAGAATTAAAAAATGAAATTCAAGATGATGAAAATAAAGAATAATAATATATAAAAGACGTCAAATTCATAGAGGCGTCTTTTTATTATGACAAAAAACATGAAATAATATTGTATAACATCTTGACATAATTCAAGTGGATTGGTAGAATCATATTATATTAAATCTGTTTTGTGAAACTTAGGAAATGTATACCAAGTATAAAAATGGAAATAATAACAAAAGAAAGTAGGAGGAACAAAAAATGAGAAAAAACAAAGGAATAACATTAATTGCACTAGTGATTACGATAATAGTATTGCTAATACTAGCAGCAGTGAGCATAGCAACACTAACAGGAGAAAATGGAATACTAACACAAGCAAATAAAGCAAAAGTAGAAACAAGAGGAGCGAGTGTAGAAGAAGAATGTAGGCTATGGAAAGCCAACCAAGAAATGGATAAACAAACAACAGAAGGAACAGCTCAAACATTAGATGAATTATTAAATAGTTTAGAAAATAGAAATTTAATAACAGCAGAAGAAAGAGCAACAATAAAAGAAACAGGAGAAATAACAATAGGAAGTAGAACAATAAACTTTGGAAAAGAAGAACCACCAATGGAAAAGCCAGGAAAGCCAGCTCCAGAAACAGGACTATTTACTGTATCTAGTACAATTAATGGAAAAGAAGGAACAAGTACTAATCCAACAATCCCAGAAGGATTTAAACCAGTAGATGAAGGATTGGCAAAATGGGGAAATGAAGAAAGTGGACCAACAGAAAGTGCAGTAGATGAAGGACTAGTAATAGAAGATAAAGATGGAAATCAATTTGTATGGGTTCCAGTAAATTTCAGTGAATTTAAAAGAGAAGACTTTCATCAAGAAATTACACAAGGGGAATTTGTTACAGATAAAGCCGGAAGTGGATATTATGAACCAAATAAACAAAGTGAAAAGAGTGAGTATGTTTCACAAGATACTTTAGATGAAGTAAAAGAAATGTATCAAAGTGTAGAAATTAATGGAGGATTTTATATAGGAAGATATGAGGCAGGAGCAGAAGGAGGAAAATTAGAATATTCCGATGAAAGTCATGCTAAATGGACAGAAACACCTAAAGTAGTATGTAAAAAAAGCGCAACAGTATATAATTGGATAAGTTGGGGAACTAATATGACCAATGAAGAAGGAGGAGCAGTAGAATTAGCAAGAGGATTTGCTGAGCAACAAGGATATACAAGTGTAAAAAGTACTTTATGTTATGGAGTGCAATGGGATGCAGTAATGAAATGGATGAGTGGCATAGAAAATCCAAATGTATCAGGAAAAAAATATATAGAAGATAGTACAGGAATGGGATGGTTTAAAAATAATTCAAATAATGAAGTAAAAAATACAGGAATAGATATAGGAGATGGAGAAAATAATAAAAGTAATAAAGTAAAAAATATCTACGATATGGCAGGAAATGAATTTGAATGGACAATGGAAGTTTATAGCACTGACCGTCGAGTTGGTCGAGGAGCTAGTTACAGTGACGATAGCAGTCTCTATTCAGCTTCTGACCGTGGCTATGATCGTCCGGGAAATGCTTACAACGGCACCGGATTTCGCCCAGCTTTGTATTTAAATTTAGATAGTGAATAAGGATGTGGGGACGGACCTCATTATCCTTATTTTTTTACAACAAACATGAAATATAGATAATTAATGAGGATTTGAGGATGATAACCAAATTCTCGTTATTTTTTTCTCAAAAACTATTGCAAAAATGAAATTAGTTATGGTATAAATATGTATAATAAAAATTACATAATAACAAAAGAAATTGGAGGAACAAAAAAATAAGAAGAAACAAAGGAATAACATTAATTGCACTGGTTATAACAACCATATTCTCTTATGACGAAAAATTAAAAAGTAG
>CANRLE010000081.1 GCA_947631385.1 uncultured Clostridia bacterium
ACAAAAAAGTGATATAAACCTTGAAAACACAGGGGTGTAACTAAATAAAAAATAAAATTAGTTTACACTACCATAAAGAAGAAAGAAGAAATGGAATTGCAAAGGAACTATTTAATAGGTTTATGGAATTTGCAATATTAAGTGGTTATAAAACAATAGAATTAGATACATATCAATCATTTGAACATGCAATTAGATTTTATGAAAAAAATAATTTTATTTTAAGGGAAAAAATAGATGATAAGTATATAATGGAAAGAAACATTTAAAGTTTCTTTCTTTTTTTATTCTTTACATGTAAGAAAATATATAGTATAATGACATCAAAATAATGTAGGGAGGTTAAATATGAAAGCATTAATCAGTGTATCGGATAAAACAGGAATAGTAGAATTTGCTAAAAGATTAGAAAAACAAGGTGTAGAAATTATATCAACAGGAGGCACATACAAAAAACTAAAAGAAGAAGGCGTTAAAGTAATGGAAATATCAGAATTAACTGGATTTCCAGAATGTTTAGACGGAAGAGTAAAAACACTTCATCCAATTGTGCATGCAGGAATACTTGCTAGAAGAGACAAAGAAGAACATAGAAAACAATTAGAAGAATTAAAAATAGACACAATAGATTTTGTAGTAGTAAACTTATATCCATTTAAGCAAACAATACTAAAAGATGGAGTAACACTAGAAGAAGCGGTAGAAAATATTGATATTGGCGGACCAACAATGCTTCGTAGTGCAGCAAAGAATTATCAGGACGTAACAGTTATTACAAATCCAGAAGATTATGAAATAGTATTAAAAGAATTAGAAGAGAATGGAAGCGTATCAAAAGATACAAAATTTAGATTAATGCAAGCAGTATTTGAACATACAGCAAACTATGATGCAATGATAGCAAATTATATTAAGGAACAAAGAAAAGATGAGAGTTTACCAGAAAAACTAACTTTAACATATGAAAAAGTTCAAGAAATGAGATATGGTGAAAATCCACATCAAAAAGCAGCTTTATACAAAGAAATTGGAAAATGTGAAGGTTCACTAACAATTGCAAAACAGTTAAACGGAAAAGAATTATCATTTAACAATATAAATGACACAAATGGTGCCTTAGAACTATTGAAAGAATTTGATGAACCAACAGTAGTAGCTTGCAAACATGGAAATCCATGTGGTGTTGGAAGCAGTAATGATATTTATGAAGCTTGGCAAAAGGCATTTAATGCAGATAAAACTTCTATTTTTGGAGGAATTGTTGTAGTAAATGAAGAAGTCAATGTGAAAATGGCAGAAGAAATGAAAGAAATCTTTTTAGAGGTAATAGTAGCACCATCATATGAAGAAGAAGCACTAGAAACTTTGAAACAAAAGAAAAATGTAAGAATATTAGAACTTCCAAGTATTAGGGTTAAACAAAAAGCAAATGCTTATGATATCAAAAAAATAAATGGAGGAGCCATTGTTCAAACAATAGATTCTAAATTGTTGGACGAATATGAGGTAGTAACTAATACAAAGCCAACACCAGAGCAAATGGAAGATTTATTATTTACATGGAAAATAGTAAAATTTGTAAAGTCAAATGGAATTGCTATAGGAAAAGGAAAACAATCAATTGGAATTGGTCCGGGTCAAGTTAATAGAATTTGGGCTACAAAACAAGCAATTGAGCATAGTGAAGAATTAATTGGCAAAGGAATTACAAATGGTGCAGTTCTAGCATCAGATGCGTTTTTCCCATTTTCAGACTGTGTAGAAGAAGCACACAAAGCGGGAATTAAAGCTATTATTCAGCCAGGTGGATCTATAAAAGACCAAGATTCTATTAATAAGTGTAATGAATATGGAATAGCAATGGTATTCACGAAAATGAGACATTTTAAACATTAATATTATAAAAATGTAACCCCCAGAAAAGACAAATAAAAAGTCTTTTTTGGGGGATATTTTGTGTATAAATAAAATCACTAATCGACAAATTATGACATAGAATATAATAGCCCAAATTTAGAGGTGATAAAATGAATAAAATAAAAAAAGGGGATATTGTAGTAAGAAAATCTTATGGAAAAGATATCCTATTTATAGTTAAAAACATTCTATGCCCTAAAAAACCTATTGTAATTTTAAAAGGTCTTATTGATAGAATTGAGGCAGATAGTAGCATAGAAGATTTAGAAATTGCTAGTAAAGAAGTTGTGAATAAAAAACTAAAAGAATTAAATGAAGAAATGAAAAATAAAATAATGCAAACAACTGACTATAAAATAGGGATAGTTAGTCAAAATAACAGAAATAAAGAGAAAATTATAACAGGGAAAATATTACATTTGGATGGAGATAAAAAATATAGTGAAAAATCATATTATTATTATAAAAAATTAGGATTAAATGCTATTGTAAAAAATATACCAGAATATAGACAACCAAGAGTTGTATATCACTTATTGCAAACATATAAACCTGATATTTTAGTTATTACACGGCCATGATGGAATGATAAGAAAAGGAAAAGATTATCATGATATATATAATTATAGAAATTCAAAATATTTTATTCAAACAGTAAAAGAGGCAAGAAGATATGACAAAGAGAAAGATGCACATTTAGTTATTTTTGCTCGGTGCTTGTCAAAGTTATTTTGAAGCTATAATTTCAGCTGGGGCGAATTTTGCATCTTCTCCTGCTCGAATTTTAATAGATTTTTTAGACCCTTTAGTAATAGCAGAAAAAATAGCATTTACTGAAAAATATAAATATATAACAATTGATGATATTGCAAAAGAATTAAGGGATGGAAAAAAGGGTGTAAGTGGAATTGGGGCTAATGGAAAAATGGTAATAGAATACACCTAATATATAAAAATAAACCAACTTAATATTGCTGTAATACAACTGTAACATAATTGTAAAACAAACCGTATAACCATTGAAATCAAAGCGATTAATGACATTGACAAAGCTATACTTTTTTTGACAATTTATGCAAAAAATGCTATAATCGAACTATCTTAAAGGAGATGGTGATAGCATGATTTGTCGTTCAGATATAGCAAATCTAAAAACTGACATCATAGAAAAAGTGGGTCAAAAGATAATAGTCAAAGGATCTTTAGGAAGAAGTAGAGCCTTTGAAAAAGAAGCTACAATAGAAAAAGCCTATCCAAATATTTTCGTAGTAAAATATGAAGAAAATAATAGAAACGTCACTTATAGTTATACAGATGTATTAACTAGAACTGTAGAGGTAGAAGTATTTGATGGAGATTCTTATTCACCATTAATACCACCACCAGTAGAAACCAAAAGAAAAAAGACATCTTTGTAGTAAAAAATGCAATAAAATTGCTTAATAACTTGCCAAATTTAAAAAAATGTGATAAAATAACTATGTTTTAAAAGTAGCATAGTTATTTTTATATGAAACTTTTGAATCTCTACTTACAGAAAATGTAGGTTATAAATCCAAAGGGAGGTGAAAATAATGAGTAAATACGAAAGTATTATCATTGTTAATCCAAATATAGATGAAGCAGGTATAAAAGCTTTAGAAGAGAAATTTACAGGATTAATCAATGAAAACGGAAAAGTAGAATCAGTAGAAAATATGGGCAAAAAGAAATTAGCTTATGACATCAATAAATTCAATGAAGGTACATATTTACTATTCAACTTTGAAGCAAATCCAAACTCTATTCAAGAACTTGAAAGAGTTTACAGAATTACAGACGGTATAATGAAATTTATCGTAGTAAAAAAATAATTAAAAATAAAGAGAGGGGCCTTTATTTTAAAGTAAAGAAAGGTGATAAAAAATGAACAAAGTAATATTAATGGGTAGACTAACAAGAGACCCTGAAACAAGATACACACAAACAAATAACACATTAGTTGCTTCTTTTAGCCTTGCAGTAAACAGAAGATTTGTAAGACAAGGAGAAGAACGACAAGCAGATTTCATCAACATTGTTGCATGGAGTAAGCTAGGAGAATTTTGTAGTAAATACTTTAAGAAAGGTCAACAAGTAGGAATTATTGGAAGAATACAAACAAGAACTTGGGATGATGACCAAGGAACAAAACATTATGTAACAGAAGTAGTTGCAGAAGAAGCATATTTTGCAGATAGCAAAAGAGATGCTGGAGATTCAGGAGCAGAAAGCTTTGAAAATACATTTGGAAACACTGCACCAGGTAGTATG
>CANRLE010000082.1 GCA_947631385.1 uncultured Clostridia bacterium
GCTTGAGTTGTTCCATTAAGAGCTCCTGTTGCTCCTGTATTTGTAGAAGCAATCGTGATTGAATGAGTATGTCCTTGTCCACCTCCTGTTGATGATACTGTTGAGTTATTAATTGTAAGTGTATTCTGTATGTTTCCTGCAGCTGTTACTTGATGAATGTGATTTCCTGATTCAGTAGTAGGTTGAGCACCTGCACTTACAGCTGTTCCAGCTGATAGTCCTGCTATTGAAAGATATTTAGCTGAACTAAGAGTTGGATTGCACTCTGCAACATTTAGACCGCCGTTATATGCACCAAACTCACACTTAGGTTTATGAGTATGATTACCAGCCTCAGTTGTATTAACTGGTGTTCCAATAAATGTGCTCTGTAATGATATATTAGGTTTTACTGTATGTGTATGACTTGGCATTTGGTCAGCTGTTATTGCAGTACTTCCTGTTGTATTTGCAGATTGATTATATGTATGTGTATGGCTTGGTATTTGCTGTAGAGTAAGAGCTGTTCCACCAGTTGCTGTTGCTGATTTAGAATAAGTGTGAATATGTTTTCCTGCCGCAGATGTTGAACCTGATAGTGCTGGTATTGAATGGCTATGGCTTGGTAGTTGTGCCTCACTTAAAGTAACATTTTTTTGACCTCCTGTTTCATCCACTGTATCAAATTCTGCTTGATTTTCGTCTAATCCCACTAATGTTTTTCCTTTTCCATATCTCTCCCATGTTCCTCCTATAAATTTACTTGGATCTGTTTCTTTTGTTGATATATATACACTTCCTACTGGATACTCCTTTAATTTTTCTTCTTGGATTTTATCATCTAACAATTTTAATAATTCTCCATATGTTGGATATTCTTTTGAGTCTATTACTTCTTGATATGCCTGTTCCATTTTTGCTTGACTTACTTCGTAATTTTCACTTATTTTTGCTATTTCCTTTTCTTGACTTGCATTTCTGTTCATTACCCCTACATTTATTAATAGTACATTTACTAATAAAAACATACATATTACTAATGTGAATAATGTTATTGCTCCTCTTTCTTTTTTAATCATGGTAATTCCTCCCTTTTCTTTTTTATGTAATATTGTTATATCTTATTTACCATATTTATACCACAACTCATTTGAATTGTGCAAGTACTTTTAGAAAATTTTAGAAAACTTGTCATATTCTAAAAAATAGCCCATATATATTAACTAAAGAATTCGTACAAACATTTTGATAAGAATAAGAAGGAGGTATATAGATGGAAAATACAAGATTGTATGAAGACATCGCAAAAAGAACAGATGGTGACATCTATGTAGGAGTGGTTGGACCTGTAAGAACTGGTAAATCTACATTTATAAAAAGATTTATGGATTTATTAGTAATACCAAACATCAACAATGAATACAAAAAAGAAAGAGCAAAAGATGAACTTCCTCAAAGTGCTGGTGGCAGAACCATCATGACTACAGAGCCAAAATTCATTCCAAACGAAGCTGTAGAAATCACATTAGACAATAATTTAAAATTTAAAACTAGACTTGTAGATTGCGTTGGATATTTAGTTGATAACGCTATTGGATATTTAGAAGATGACATGCCTAGAATGGTAAAAACACCTTGGTCAGAAGAAGAAATTCCTTTTGAAAAAGCAGCTGAAATTGGAACGAAAAAAGTAATTGAAGAACATTCTACTATTGGCATTTTAGTAACTACAGATGGTTCTATAACTGACATCCCAAGAGAAGATTATATACAAGCTGAAGAGCGAGTAGTAAATGAATTAAAGGCTTTAAATAAACCTTTTATAATTATTTTAAATTCAAATGATCCAAGTTCTAGTTACACTCAAGAACTAGCAGATAATCTAAGTGAAAAATACAAAACTACTGTAATTCCAACAAATTGTGAATACTTAAGTATGGATGACATCAATAATATGTTTTCAAAAGTTTTATATGAATTCCCAGTTGAGCAAATTTGTATCAAATTTCCTAGATGGATTGATGGTTTAGATTTTGACCATCCTTTGAAAACAGAATTATTTGATGAAATAAAAAATGCTTTTTCTAATGTTAATGTTTTAAAAGATGTTTCAAGTTGTGTTGAAAGTATTAAACAAACTGAAATTATTTCTAAATCTTCTATTGCTGATATTCAACTTGGCTCTGGAAACGTAAATGTAGAAATCACTTTAAAAGAAGAATTATTTTATCAAATTCTTTCTGAAATTACCAATGTTGATGTTACAAATGAAGGAGATTTGTTTAGTATTATTTCTGATTTATCAAAAACTAAGAAGAAATTCGATAGAATTGCTTATGCTTTAGAAGAAGTTGAAGCTAAAGGTTATGGTATTGTGACTCCTAGTATTGACGATTTAGTTTTGGAAGAACCAGAAATGATTAAACAAGGTTCTAGATTTGGAGTTAAATTAAAAGCTACTGCTCCATCAATACACTTAATTAAAACAAATGTAGAAACTGAAGTATCTCCAATTGTTGGTTCTGAAAAACAATCAGAAGAATTAGTAAATTACTTACTTTCTGAATTTGAAAGTAATCCTAAAGAAATTTGGAAATCTAATATTTTTGGAAAAAGCCTACATGAATTAGTTAATGAAGGTTTACAAACTAAACTTTCAAAAATGCCTGAAGATGCTCAATTAAAGTTACAAGAAACTTTGGAACGTATTGTTAATGAAGGTAGTGGCGGTTTGATTTGCATTATACTATAAAATAAAGCGAAGATGTTTGAATCTTCGCTTTTATCTACACATAATAATCTTCTATACTTAATGTAGGATAATTAAAAATCTTTCCTTCATCTGTAAATTGGCCACTAGGTATATGATCTTTTTGCATAGTGTTTGCACCTTTCAAAAAATATTTAACTTTAGCAGCTAGTGTTACTACACCATTAGCAGATACAGGGTCATCCCAAGTAGTATCTACTGCATACCAAAATTCATTTAATTGAACATAATTCCAAGCATGCTTTTCAGCTTGTCCTTCTGAATTTGTAGCTTCTCCAATTACTAAAGTACATGGTATTCCTAAAGCATCCATTAAATACTTAAAGCTTCGTGCATATCCTTCACACACCGCTTGCCCATTTACCATAGCTCCATAAACATTATAAATGTTACTTTTTGAAATTGTTGTATCATATTCCATATTTTCTATTAAATAATCATGCACCATTTTTATATTATCATAAGTACTAGATTTTCTATTTGCTAAAATACTATCTCTAACTTGCTCAATTTGACTAATCGCATTGTTGATTTGTTCTTTAGAATAAAACTCATCTACTAAATAGTTTGGTTGTGTACCACTATTAATATATACATAGTAGGTTACGTTTGTACCTTTAGTTGTTGTTTCAATATTCAAATACATTTTGTTAGGACTTAAATAAAATACATCTGGATTATCATACATATACGCTTCAATAGCTGATTGATAATATTTTCCTAATTGCTCTTGACCATCTTCTTGATTTAGAATATCAGTAAATGCACTTCCAAATTCTATTTTATATGTACCTGTTTTCATGTTTTCTTTATTTGTTTCAAAAGATCTATAAATTATTTTTGACTCTTCTTCTAATTGATTATAAAAATATTTGTCAACTGTTATTTCATCATATTTTACTTTTTCTTTTTGACTGCTCCCATTTCGTATTTCTTCAAATGGATTTGATAAAATTTCAGGTGTTTTGATTTCTTCTTGTATAGTAATGTCATCATTGTCTGGCTCTTCTGAGATAACAGTATGCACATCTTCTGGTATAATTGATGTTTCAGTTTTTTTAACTTCATTCCATAAGATTATTCCAAATAATGTTAACACACTAATGATTAATATAATAACTATTGACATTATTACTGTCGCTAATCTACTTTTCATCTTTTCTCCTTCGTATTTTTTTATTTAACATAAATTTATTTTATCATATTAATAAGAAAAAATCAATAAAAGTATATTTTTGAGTTTAATTTTTTTGCATCATGCACATCAACTAGAAATTAAAAGATGTATCTTGTTCATTTCGTTCAAAAAGAACTTGTAACCTAAAAAATGTGCCGCTTTCACGAAGAAAATAATTTATTTATCTGTTTTGAATAAATTATTTGTGTGACTGGAGTAAGTTTAAGAATTCTTAAATCATTTTATGGAAAGTGTTCAATTTTAC
>CANRLE010000083.1 GCA_947631385.1 uncultured Clostridia bacterium
ATCATTCATTAAGAGGTTAATTACAGACTAAATGCAACTAATTTTTAAAATACTTGCATTTAACTTTTTATTTCACAAGCATATAATGTTATATAGATAAATTTGACAAAAGAAGAAAAAAATAGTATAATACATTTGTTGCCAAAAGGAGGTAATAATTTATATGAAAAAAGAAGAAAAGGCTTCTATTTCCATTATGAAAATCATCTGCATAAGTGTCCTATTAATTCTTATTTCAGGAATTGGTGTAATGGCAGTTAATACACAATTGAATGATGTTACCATAGTGCTTCAAAACGGATATGAAATGACATCCTTAACATCTAAAACAAAAGTGTCAGATATATTAAAAGAAAACAATATAATATTAGAAGAAAATCAAAAGACAATCCCAGACTTAGAAAGTGAAGTAAAAGCAGGAGAAAATATCAAAATTACAGACAAGTCTTATCAAGAAGTACAAATTGCTAAAATTGCAGAAGATGGCGTAGAAACATCATTAAATCAATTATTAGAAAATTATGCTCCAATTACTGAAAAAATAGTAGTTGAACAAGTTGTAATACCATATGAAACAATTACAAAAAATGCAGATAGTGCAACAGGAGATACAACAAACAAAGTGTTACAACAAGGACAAGATGGCTTAAAAGAAGTAACTTATAAAATTAAATATCAAAAAGAAGTAGAAATTGAAAAAACAATACTATCAGAAACAATCATAAAAGAACCAATTAATAAAATTGTACAAGTTCAAAAGAAAGAAACTGCTAGAAGTGCTTCAGCAAGAACGTCAGTTACTTATGTGGGAGGAAAGTGGACATATTCTGCAAGTGATTTTGACTTACTTTGCGCAATTACTGCACAAGAATGTAGTTCTAGCTATGAAGGAGCTTTAGCTGTTATAACTACAGCATGTAACAGAGCAACAAGTAGCAGATGGAGACGTAATGGAACAGACCCATTGAGCCAATATAAAGCACCAAATCAATTTTGTTATTCAATAGATAGTCATTGGAAAAGAAGATTAAATGGAAATTATCCAAGCCAAGTAAAACAAGCTGTAACAGATGCTCTAAATGGAGCAAGAAACCATAATTATTTATCATTTAGATCTGCTGGTACACATTCAGGTGTTAATATTGGAGGAAATGTATATTTTTAAAAATTATAAAATCAGAGGAAAAAATCTTCTGATTTTTTTCTTGTTGCTATTTTTACTAATTTGTAGTAAAATACATGTATTAACTAGAAAGGATTGAAAAAATGAAACTAATTTCATGGAATGTAAATGGAATAAGAGCATGCTTAAACAAAGGATTTGAGGAATTCTTTAAAAAAATAAATGCAGACATATTTTGCATACAAGAAACAAAATGCCAACCAGAGCAGGTAGAATTAAATTTTAAAGGTTATGAAAATTACTGGAATAGTGCTGAAAGGAAGGGATATTCAGGAACTGCTATTTTTGCAAAGAAAAAACCAATATCTGTTACATATGGAATTGGAAAAGAAGAACATGATAAAGAGGGAAGAATTATTACCTTAGAATATAAGGACTTTTATTTAGTAAATAATTATACACCAAATTCAAAAAGAGAATTGGAAAGATTAGAATATAGGCAAATTTGGGAAGATGAAATTAGAAATTATTTAATAGAGTTAAATCAAACTAAGCCAGTTATCATGTGTGGGGATTTGAATGTTGCTCATGAAGAAATTGACTTAAAAAATCCAAAAACTAATAGAGGTAATGCAGGATTTACTGATGAAGAAAGAGAAAAAATGACTCAACTATTAGAAGCAGGATTTACAGATAGTTTTAGGTATTTATATCCTGATAAAGAAAATGCTTATAGTTGGTGGTCTTATATGGGAAGAGCCCGCGAAAAGAATATAGGATGGAGAATAGATTATTTTATTGTATCAAATGACATAAAAGAAAAAATAAAAGATGCAGTTATTTATCCAGACATAATGGGTAGTGATCATTGTCCTGTTGGAATAGAAATAAAAATATAATAATAGAAAGGAATAGTAAAAAATGAATGAAATTAAAAATCATGGGAGAAAGTGGATATACTGGTTTTCATTAGGAGTGGCGATTATATTAGTATATAAAGCATTAGATAATTTCTCTGATATTATGGGAGCTTTTAAAACTTTTTTAGATATTATAACACCATTTTTCGCAGGAATTTTTATTGCATACCTATTATATTTGCCATGTAAAAAAATAGAAGAAGCTTATAAAAAAACAAAAATAAAATGGATAGGAAAAAAGTCTAGGGGACTCAGTATTTTAACAGTATATCTTGTAATATTATTACTATTAGTTATTTTGATTAATTTTATATTGCCAGTTGTATTTGAAAGTGTAGTAGATTTGATTAATAATATACAAAATTATTATGAAGTAGCAATTAATCGATATAATAGTTTGCCAGATGATAGTGTCCTAAAAAGTGAAGTAGTAAATGAAGCAATTCGCAGTATACAAAATCTTGATATTAAGCAATACATACAAATAGACAAAATAATGGAATATATTATGAATGCGATTAGTGCGGTAACAAGTCTATTTAATGTATTTGTAGCAGTTATAGTTTCAATTTATGTCTTAGCAGAAAGAGAGCAAATATTAGCATTTCTTAAAAGATTTGCAGAGGCAGTATTCAAAGAAAAAACATATAAAAACATTGACAAATATTTTAATAATTCAAATGAAATATTTTTCAAATTTATTGCTAGTCAGTTTTTAGATGCCATTGTAGTAGGTGTATTAGTTACAATTGCTATGAGTATAATGAAGATTAAATATGCTCCATTATTAGGATTTTTAATTGGATTATTTAATATGATACCTTATGTAGGTGCAATTATAGCAGTTGGAATATCTGCAATTCTTACTTTAATTACAGGAGGACTTTCACAAACACTATGGATGTTAATTGTAGTTATAATATTGCAACAAATAGATGCAAATATTATTAATCCAAAAATAGTAGGACAATCATTAAAAATAAGTCCATTATTAGTAATTTTTGCAGTAACCATAGGCGGTGCCTATTTTGGAATTTTAGGAATGTTTTTAGCAGTACCAGCTATTGCTGTTGTTAGAATTTTGGTAGAAGACTATGTAGATTATAAAATAGCAATGAGAAAGAAAAGAGGAATTGGGAAAAAAAGAGAGGAATTGGGGACGACCCCATAATCCTCTCTTCCTTAGTTTAGCCTCTTTGCAATAGATATTGAATGCCACCATTTGCTATAGCAGTTAGAGTAAGAACAATGATTCCAGCAGTAAGTACTCCAACAATAATTGGTGGAATGGCTTTTTTTGGTGGTAAATCTAGAAAGTTAGCAATTAATGAGCCAACCCATGCACCTGTTCCTGGTAGTGGTACAGCAACAAATAAGAATAATCCTACGGCTGTATAGTTTTGTAATTTTTCACTTTCAGCTATTTTTTTTGTAGCTCTTTCTGAAGCCCAATCTATTATTACTTTAAATGGTTTCCAACGTCCGAAAAAGTCAAATAAAGGTCTGATATATTTAACAATAAAGTATATTGGGATGATGTTTCCAATAAAACTACAAATAAAAGATTCAACATAGTTTAAATGAAATGTGAAAACTCCAACAGGAATGGCTCCTCTTAATTCAATTATAGGTATCATTCCAATAAATGCAGTTAAAAGATATTTTACGATTAGAGGTAAAGTTCCCATTTTTATTTCATTCCTTTCAATATATTTTTTTAAAATTCTTTTGTATTGTACTATAAATAAAATAAAATGTCTATATATTATAAAAAGTTATAATATTTAGTTTTGAATTTTTGATTAAAAACTATTGCAAAAGCCAAAGTGAATGTGGTATAAATATAGTAAATATGTATAATAAACATTACATAATAACAAAAGAAAGTGACCAGCTATAAAAAGTCAATAGAAAATTGAAAAAATCTAAAAAAAGTTTTTTAGTAGAAAATAAGCACAACAAATAGCCAGTAGAAACTGGCAAAATATGGTGGCAGATAAAAACTAAAATGCTTTAAATGGTCGCTGTTCTTTAAGAACACCATAAATAACAAATACAAGTTTTCGAGC
>CANRLE010000084.1 GCA_947631385.1 uncultured Clostridia bacterium
AAACATACCAGTCAAAAGGTCCTGAACATTGCCGCAATCCATATTTTTCCATAGATCTTGCGACACCACATGCATGAGTAGAAGCCTGCCTTGGCATTCCTTCTAATCCCATCGCAATATCTAAAACCTTTTTGACAGTTTCTTCTGTTTCGTATCTTTCTCTTAATTCCTTATTTTGTTCCAATGCTTTTTGAATTGTTATATGTAGCTCATTTGGTATCATTTTTGCCAAACTATCTGCTTCTGAATATGGAACATCCAATACTCTTGCAACATCTCTAATAACCATTTTAGCAGCCATAGTACCAAATGTAATAATCTGGGATACATGGTCGTGACCATACTTTTCTGAAACATAATCAATAACATCTTGCCTATGTTCATAACAAAAATCCACGTCAAAATCAGGCATACTAATTCTTTCTGGATTTAAAAACCTCTCAAAAAGAAGTCCATATTTCATTGGATCAATATCTGTAATTTCAATAGCATAGGCAATAATAGAACCTGCTCCAGACCCACGTCCTGGTCCTACTGGTATATGGTGAGTTTTAGCATAATGAATAAAATCCCATACGATTAAAAAATAATCTACATATCCCATTTTCTTAATGACACCTAATTCATATTCTGCTCTTTCCAATATCTCTTTTGAAGGATTTTCTCCATATCTTTTTTTAATTCCATCATCACATAATTTTTTAAAATAATCATAATGTGTTGGAAATTCTGGTGGTACATCATAATTCGGTAAGATAGTATGTCCAAATTCAAACTCTACATTACATTTTTCTGCTATTTTTACTGTGTTTTCAATAGCATCTGGAAATGCTTTAAAATACTCTATCATTTCTTCTGGTGATTTCACATATAATTCGTCAGTATCAAAACGCATTCTATCTATATCACTCATTCTCTTACCAGTTTGAATGCATAATAAAACCTCATGATTATAAGCATCTTCTCTTTTTAAATAATGTGCATCATTAGTAGCCACTAGTGGAATATCTAATTTTTTTGCTAATGTAATTAGCTTTTGATTTGCTAAAACCTGTTCTTTAATTCCATTGTTTTGAATTTCAATATAATAATCCTCTCCAAAAACCCTTTTATGCCAAAGTGCAATTTCTTCTGCCTTTTCATTTTCACCATTTAATAAAGCCTGATTAACTGCTCCAGCTAAACACGCACTAAGACATATTAAACCTTCATGATATTGTTCCAAAACTTCTAAATCAATTCGTGGTTTATAATAATATCCATCTACAAACCCAATTGAAACCAACTTGCTTAAATTTTGATATCCTTGCTTATTTTTTGCTAACAAAATAAGATGATTATAATGATTATCAATATTAGGTTCTTTATCAAATCGACTTCTTGGTGCTACATATACTTCACATCCAATTATAGGCTTTACCCCTTCTTTTTTACATGCTTTATAAAAATCAATTACTCCATACATTGCTCCATGGTCTGTTAATGCAATAGCATCCATGCCTAATTCTTTTGCTCTTACTGGCAAATCCTTAATTCGATTTGCACCATCTAACAAACTGTATTCACTATGGATATGTAAATGCACAAATTTTGACATATAGTTTTCCTCTCTTTTCTTTTTTGTGATTATATCATTTTTTTTTCAAATTTACTATATGAATTTTAGATTTATCGAAAAAAGCCATTCTCCTCTCACGATTTGAATGACTTTTTTCTTTATTTAGGACTGAACTAAATCCTCAAGCAGAGAATAAAGTTCATTGTTTTTGGTGACAACCCAATTGGCTTCGATTTCTCCATATACAACTGTTGTGTATAAAAAGATTTTTTTGTTTTCTAATATTACTTTCTTTCCAGAGAGAAGACATTCTAACACCATCATTCCTTCATTTCTTTTGGCAATGTCTGGTATTTTCTGCAATTTCTGCTCAAAAGCTTCCAACTCTGCTCTTCTAAATATGCTTTTTGTTTTGTCTCCATCTAAACTCCGCAAAATTATTTTTGCAGAATGGGACATCTTTACGTGCTGATTCCTCCGAATCATAGACTTTTCCCCCTTTTTTTGTTTTGAACTCTATACACTAGAGCTCTTATTAAAAATGTCTGTTTAATTATACTACATTAACTAAATTTTTACAAGTTGCTTTAAAAAATTGACAGTTAAATTTATTTTAGTTATAATATTTTTTTGAAAGGATGCGATATATAATGAGTTTTATATTCAAGAGAAAAATCAATTATTATGAAACAGACCGCATGGGAGTTGTACATCATTCAAATTATATACGATTTTTGGAAGAAGCTAGATGTGAAATGCTTCTTGTTAATGATATGCCTTATTCTTCATATGAAAGCCATGGTATTATGATTCCAGTTCTTGGTGTTAATTTAGATTTTAAAAGACACGTTACTTTTGACGATGTTATTATCATTAAACCTTTCGTAAAGGATTTTAATGGTGTTCGTTTAACTATGGGATATGAAGTTACCAATGAAAAGACAAATGATATAGTACTAACAGGAGAAACTAAACATTGTTTTACTGATATGAATTTAAGACCCCTTAATCTAAAAAAAGCTTGTTTTGATTTTTATGAAAAATTTGAAGATTTGAAAAATAACAAATAATTTTGGATATAAAAAATGTCAAAGAGTTCACTTACATCTTTGACATTTATTTTTTAGAAATATCTTTTTAACAATCCTTCAAAGCCTCTTCCATGTCTTGCCTCATCTTTACACATTTCATGAACTGTATCATGAATAGCATCATAGCCCAATTCTTTTGCTCTTGTTGCAAGTTCCTTTTTACCTTTACAAGCTCCACATTCTGCTTCTGCTCTTAAAGTCAAGTTTTTCTTTGTATCTGCATGTACTACTTCTCCTAATAACTCTGCAAATTTTGCAGCATGTTCTGCTTCTTCCCATGCATATCTTTTAAATGCTTCTGCTATTTCTGGATAACCATCTCTGTCGGCTTGACGGCTCATTGCTATATACATTCCTACTTCTGTACATTCTCCCATAAAGTTATCTTGTAATCCTTTTACAACTTCTTCGTCTAACCCTTGAGCTACCCCTATTTTATGCTCATCTGCATAGTCATTAGCTCCTTGTGTTTCTTTTCTTTCTTCAAACATTTCTTTTCCTGCTCCACATTGTGGGCATCTTTCTGGTGCTTCTTCACCAAAGTGTATGTATCCACATACTTTACATACATATGCTTTCATATATTTACCTCCTTGCTTTTTTTATATTATTATATATCTTATCATGATTTGTCAAGTATTTATATATTAATTTCTTCTTGCTATAACATTATAGATATGCCAATGTTTCCTTTTACCTAAGCCTGTCTTTCCATCTTTTTCTACTTCATTAAAATCTATTATTTCAAATGTATCTTTAAATAAATTTAAAATTTGCTCTTTTGTTAAAAATACCATTTCTTTTTTTGTTTCTAACCATGAGTCATTTAATCCAAAAAAATTTTCAACAAAACATCCGGTCTTTTAAGATATTATTAGTAATTTTTTTCCAAAGTTTATCAAAATGTTTTTTATTACAATAAGGAATACTAAAATTTGCAACTAATAAATTAGTTTTTTCTAATTCAATATCTTCAAAGTTTTGATTTTTAAATCTAAATTTTTTTATTTCTTTATTATTTAATTTCCTAGATATAATTTCTTTTGTGTTTTCTCTATCTATTGATAAAACATCCCAACCATTTTTTATTAAAAATATAGTATCTCTACCAGCACCACATCCTAAGTCAATAGCATTTGTAGGTTTAATATTCATGTCTATAAATTTTTTAATTATTGGATTTGGTAAAGCTCCTTCTGTATTTTCATAATATTTTTTTATATCCCCCATTATTCTAATTCCTCTTTTCTGGTTGTTTTGTTAAGTCTATTGATATTATTTTATTAGGAATATTTCCTCGAAGTATAGCTGGTAAATATTCTGGTTAAGTAAAATCAATTTCACACTATTTCTCACTTCTTTTCCTTCACTCACATAAAGACCTCCTTCTTTACTATTCTCAAACAGTTTAGTAGACAAGTGCCTCACGACACTAGCCCCTATACAGAACCGTACGTG
>CANRLE010000085.1 GCA_947631385.1 uncultured Clostridia bacterium
GCTGTTATATTTAATGCTTTTTCTGTACTACCTTTTGTTGTTACTGTACAATTTGCTCCATTTCCTGCTACTGTTGCTACATTTGTATCTGCTGAACTCCAACTAATTCCATCATATATTGCGTCACTTGGTGTCACAACTGCTTTTAATGCTATTGATGGTGTTCCCACTGTTGACGTCCTTGTTAATGTTGCTGATGTTGCTGTTCCATTACTTACTGTTACTGATATGCTACTTACTGTTCTATCTGTTACTTTAAATTCGCATGTTTTGCTAACATTACTTCCATCAGTAGTTCTTGCTGTTATTGTTGTACTTCCTGCTTTTTTTGCAGTTACTTCTCCGGTATTTTTATCTATTACTGCTACTTCTGTATTACTACTTTCCCATACTATTGTTTTATTTTTTGCATTATCTGGTTTTACTGTTGCACTTAATGTTGTTTTTGGACTTAAATTCGTTGATGTTCTTTCTAATGTCGTTGAGCCTATTATTGTTAATTCTGTTACCAATTGAATTACTTCTACTTTTTCACTTATTGTTTCTTTATAATTTCCTGCAACATCTTTAGTTAATATATGTAAATAATACTGTCCTGCTACATTTGGACTCAATGGTATTTGAACTGTTGCTTTTTTTACTACTCTTCCTTTTCCTGTTCCTGTTACCTCCATTTGGTTTTCATCAAATGTTATTTCTCCTGTATATTTTCCTTCTTCTATTCCTATTTTTTCCTCATTTGTATTAAATTCAAATTTGCAGTTCTCTATATCTATTCCACTTACTCCATTTGCTTCTAAATTGTCACTTAACACTACTGTTGCATTTCCTCCATTTGGTGTATTTACTTCTCCATTAATACTTATTTCCGCATTTTGAGGATCTTCTCTATCTATATTTTCTATTAATCCTGTCGCACTTTCTCCTGTTTCTCCTATTGCATTCACTAATCTTACATATATTGCACAATTTTCATCTATCGTTATTGGACCTTTATAATCTATCCATGTATTTACATCAAATGAATATTGTATACCATAACCACTTATTTTGCTTATTATACCTACTTTAACTTCTCTTGTCCATGTCTTTGGATTTATATCTAATTCTATGTCTCCTTCTTGTAAATTTGGTGGTATTATAAATCCTTCCTCTCCTCTTTTTCCTTTATATTCTACTCCATCTTCTGTTATGTTATATATATATCCTTCTTTCGTCTCTACTTGTATCTTATAATCATTTTTTCTCGTTACTATTGCATCTTTAAATCTCTCATTTTTTCTTACTTCTTCTTCATATCTATCCATAAATTTCTTACTATCTAAATTCTTTTGTACGCTCTCTATTTCTAATCCTGGTCTTATTGCTTCTAATGCTTCTTTATACTCTTGTATCTTTGTTTCTCTTTTTGCCTTTTCTGCTTGTGTTATTATTCCATTATCTCCTCCTAACATTGCTATTGATATTGATGATAATATTATTAATACTATTATTGTTACTATAACTGATATTAATGTTATTGCTTCCTCTTCTCTTACTTTTTTCATCTTCATTTCCTCCAATTACCATTCTTTTTTGCTAACAACAAAATCATATGCATTTACAAAGTTAAATGTAGCACTTGCATTCAATTGTGTTGTTTCTCCTGGTTTTAGTTCTTTCACTAAAAATGGTACTGTTTTTATTTCTTCCCCTTGTTCATCTATTATTTTTATGTTTATTACATATCCTCCTTGTTTTTCATTTGATATATTTGTTATCTTTGCTAATAAAACAGTTAAATTATCCTTTTCTGTTATTTGAATATCGCTTATTTCCATTCCTTCAAATTCTTTTGCTTCACTAAGTTTATCACTTACATTTAATCTCGTTCCGTCTTCTAATTTATATGACATATTATTTTCTTCTTCATTTTCTTCATCTTCCTTTTTAGAATTATTCATGACTATAAAAGAAACTACTACTATCAATATTATTGTTATTGCAACTATTGCTCCTATCCATATTTTTTCTTTTTTCTTCATTATTTTTCTCCTTTCGTGTTTATCAATGTATAATTAAAAATACAGCATATTTTTATGTTGCTTTGATTGTACTTATTTACTTAATTTTATATTATAATTTTTTTATTGTCAATATAATATTTGTATAATGGTTTAAAAAAAATAGAAAATGAATTAAACAAAAAAAAGGATTATGAGGTCGTCCCCAAATCCTTCTTTTCAATTTATTATTTTTTCTTTTTTTGAACTGAAAATCCAAATTTTCCAAGTTTTTTTCCTAAGGAATAATAATGTCCATTAGAATAAGCTATTAAATCACATTTTGAAATATCAAAAGCTCCTTTTTCATCAATATATTTATCATCAGCATTAATTGCCAGTACATCTGCTATAAACATATGATGAGAACCTAATTCTTGTATATCTCTTACCCTACATTCTATTGAAACTGGACTTTCTTTTATCATTGGACATTGTACAAATTTTGCTTTTTCTTTGTGTAAATTCATTTCTTTGAATTTATTTACTTTTGCACCTGTTTTTACTCCACACCAATCAGTAGCTCTTACTAAGTTTTTTGTAGTCAAATTTATAACAAATTCTCCACTTTCTTTTATTAAATTATAAGAATATCGAGTTGGTCTAACAGAAATATACACAGTTGCTGGATTTGTATTTAAAATACCTGTCCAAGCAACTGTTATGATGTTTGATTTTTCCATTGTTCCACAACTTACCATTACTGCTGGTAATGGATATATAAATGTTCCTGATTTCCATGTTACTTTTGCCATACTATCTTTCTTCTCCTTGTGTTTTTAGCTTTTCTTCTTGTTGCTTTTCATATTTTAAGATAGCTAATTTCTGTGACATATCTTTCATTCTATAATAGCCTTTTTCATTTTTTTCAATTGATCCTAAAAAGCTTTCTTTTTCTGACATAATTTGATTTATTGCTTGTAATAACGCAACTTTATAACCGTGGATTTTTCATTTCAATTATTTTTACATCTCCATAGAAATCATATGACATTCCTATATGGTCTTCTAATAGACTTTTTACACATATAAGGTATTTATTTGTTTTATCTGCAAATTGTCCATTATCAAAAATAAATGAACCTCTATGAAATAATATCATTTCTTCATCTTCATATTCTACTGAATAATCAGGTTTATCATTTAATTCTGTTAATTTACTTGGAACATTTCCTTTAAAAAATTGTTTTGTTTCTAATTCTGCATCTGGATTTCCACCATTTCTTTGAATTAACTCTAATAAATCTTGATTAAATGGTTTTTGTTTTTGTAGAGTTTTGGCATATTGTTTTCTTTTTTCTTCTGTTTTTAATGCTTCATAAGCCATTTGATACATGCCTATTAAAATATCTTTATCTCTTTCTTTTCCTTCCATTTTGCTTAATTCGTCTATTTTATTTTCTAACATAATTATTTTTACTTTTGAACTTTCTCTAGATATTAAATGATATATTTCATCTTTTATTTCATCCTCTTCTTTTTCACCTTTTAGTGCAATATAAACTTCTACTAATTTATCAATGTAACTATCTTCTACTTCTTCATCTGTTAAATTTAATAACTTTGCTCCCAAATCTTCATATTGTATTCCTAATCTTGTAAGATAATTTTTTGTTTCAATTTTTGCCATGTTAATCTCTCCTCTCTTTCTTTTTTTATTTTACCATATTATATTAAAAAGTGCAAAAAAAATTAGAAATTAAAATATAAAAAGCTTTTATATTCTAATTTCTAACTTTTTATTATAAATAAAAAAACTAGCAACAACCTATTTTCCCAGCGGGGTAACCCACAAGTATCTTCGGCACATTTAGGCTTGACTTCTGTGTTCGGAATGGGAACAGGTATTTCCCTAAATGTCATCGTCACTAGAAAATTATAGTGTATAGCACACTCAAAAATACATAGATGAAAATTTGGCCTCGTTTTAGTTCTTACCGATTTTTTTATACTGTGGTTAAGCCCTCGATTTATTAGTATTGGTCAGCTTAATGTATTACTACACTTACACCTCCAACCTATCTACCATGT
>CANRLE010000086.1 GCA_947631385.1 uncultured Clostridia bacterium
CTTCTTCTATTGAAAATGAATTTGGTATAAAGGTGGATAATGAAAGAATTATAGCAGAATTTTGTAATTTATTGGAAAGAAAAATATTTGAAAGGATGGCATAATAAAATGAAAATTGGATTTTTATTTCCAGGTCAAGGCTCTCAAAGTGTAGGTATGGGAAAAGACTTATATGATGAGCATGAAGAAGCAAGAGATATATATAAAAGAGTTAAAAACATAACAGGAGTTGATGTCGCTGACATAAGTTTTAATGGAAGTGAAGATATACTAAATCAAACTAAAAATACACAGCTTTGTATTTTAACTATGAGTTTAGCAATGTTAGCTGTTTTGGAAAAGAAAGGTATAAAAGCAGAAGCATCTGCAGGTTTAAGTTTAGGTGAATATTCTGCCCTTATTTACAGTAAAGCACTTGACTTTGAACAAGGAGTAAAATTAGTCCAAAAAAGAGGAGAATATATGCAAGAGCTTGTACCAGATGGTGAATGGCTGATGGCAGCAATTCTTGGTATGAATGAAGAACAGGTACAGGAAGTATGTAAAAGAGTAACAGCTGGTTTCGTAGTTCCAGCCAATTTCAATACTGTTGGACAGATTGTTATATCTGGTGAAAAGCAAGCAGTTGAGCAAGCTGAACAGATAGCAAATGAACTAGGAGCGAAAAAAGTAAGAATATTAAAAACAGCAGGGCCATTTCATACAATTAAATTGACTCAAGCTTCTATTGCATTGAGGAAGAAACTGGAAAAAGTTGAATTTCATGATTTTAAAACACCAGTTGTTAAAAATATTGATGGAATGATTTATACATCAGCAGATGATATAAAAGACATCTTGGCAAGACATATTATTAGCCCAGTTCGATTTGATAAAAGTATAAAAACAATGCTAGATATGGGAATAGACGAATTTATAGAAGTAGGACCAGGAAAAACTTTATCTGGTTTTGTTAAAAGAATGAAAGGATGAAGATTTTTATGGATAAAGTAGCTTTGATTACAGGTGCAACAAGAGGAATTGGAAGGCAAATTGCATTAACACTTTCAAAAGAAGGATTTAATATTGCACTAAATTACAGAAAAGAAAATGAAGAATTAATGGAATTGAAGAAAGAAATAGAAGCTAACCAAGTAAAATGTTTTCAAGTAGCAGGAGATGTTTCTATTTTTGAAGAATGTGAAAAATTAGTAAAACAAGTAATTGAAAAATTTGGCAAAATAGATGTATTAGTAAACAATGCAGGAATTACAAAAGATATGTTATTAATGAGGATGAGCAAAGAGGATTTTGAACAAGTAATTGATGTCAATTTAATAGGTACATTTAACATGACAAAAAATGTTATTAGCCATATGCTGAAAGCTCGTACAGGAAGAATTATTAACATTTCTTCTGTTGTGGGCATTTCAGGAAATGCAGGTCAGACTAATTATGCAGCTTCTAAGGCGGGAATTATTGGTTTTACCAAAAGTTTAGCAAAAGAGGTAGCTTCTCGTAATATTTTGGTAAATGCTGTGGCACCGGGATTTATTGAGACGAGTATGACGGATGTTTTGAAAGATGAAGTGAAGGAAGAAATTACTAAGAATATTCCGTTGAAACGAATTGGAGTTGCACAGGATGTGGCAAATGTTGTTAAATTTTTAGCATCAGAAGATAGTTCATATATAACAGGGCAAGTAATTCATGTAGATGGCGGAATGCTGATGTAGAAAGGAAGAATAGTATGGAAAGAAGAGTTGTAATTACAGGATTAGGAGCTATTACTCCGATTGGGCATAATGTAGAAGAAACATGGAAAGGAATAAAAGAAAAAAAATGTGGAATTGATAAAATAACATTGTTTGATGCTACAGGGTTAAAAACAAGTTTAGTTGCAGAAGTAAAGGATTATAATCAAGCAGAACATTTTGATGTAAAACAAGCAAAACGATTAGATAGAAGTTCACAATTTGCCATTATAGCAGCAAGAGAAGCTTTTAAAGATAGTGGAATAACAAAAGAAAATACTGATTTAGAAAGAGTAGGGACTTTTATTAGTACAGGAATTGGAGGATTGAAAACAATTCAAGAGCAATGTGAAATAAACTGTATAAAAGGAAGTAATAGAGTATCACCAATGTTTATTCCAATGACAATTGTCAATATGCCAGCAGGAAATGTATCTATTGATTTAGGATTAAAAGGAGAATCAATTTCAATTGTGACAGCATGTGCGTCATCAACAAATGCAATAGGAGAGGCTTATAGGACAATAAAATATGGTTCAGAAGATGCTATTTTAGCAGGAGGAACAGAAGCAGCTATTTGCAAAATTGGAATTGCAGGTTTTGAGAATATGAAAGCATTATCACAAGCTACTGACAAAAATAGAGCTAGTATCCCATTTGACAAAGAAAGAAGTGGATTTGTTATGGGAGAAGGAGCAGGTGTAATTGTTCTAGAAGAACTAAATCATGCAATTAAAAGAGGAGCTAAGATATATGCAGAAGTAATTGGATATGGAGCTAGTTCTGATGCTTATCATATTACTTCACCAGCACCAGAAGGAGAAGGTGGAGCAAGAGCAATGAAAAGAGCAATTGAAGATGCTAATATAAAACCAGAAGATATAGACTATATTAATGCACATGGTACATCAACACACCTAAATGACTCATGTGAGACAATGGCAATAAAAACAGCATTAGGTAATGCTAGTAAGAGTGTAATGGTAAGTTCAACAAAAGGAAATATAGGACATTTATTAGGAGCAGCAGGTGGTGTGGAGGCTATTATTTGTACAAAAGCAATTCAGGATCAAGTTGTACCACCAACAATTAATTATAAAGTAAAAGATGAGGAATGCGATTTAGATATTGTACCAAACGAACCAAGAAAATCAACAGTAAATATAGTGATGTCAAATTCTTTAGGATTTGGTGGACACAATGGATGTATAATTTTGAAAAAGTATGAATAGGAGGAAAGAAAATGGAATATGAGAAGATTAAACAAATAATGGAAGATATGGAAAAATCTAAATTAACAGAAATGTCAATTGATTTTCCAGATGGCACTAAGATTAGAATGAAAAAAGAAGAAAAACAAGTTGGAGATATTGAACATGTTATAAAGAAAGATGTAAAACCAATTGAGCATGAACATGAAAATAAGGTTGTAAAATCTCCTATGGTAGGAACTTTTTATAGTAAGCCATCTCCTAATAGTGAACCTTATGTAAAAATTGGTCAAAAAGTTAAAAAAGGTGATGTATTATGCATCATAGAAGCAATGAAATTAATGAATGAAATCGAATCTGAAATTGATGGTGAAATAAAGGATATTTTAGTACAGGATGAAGATACTGTAGAATACGGAAAACCATTATTTGTAATTGGTTAGAAAGAAGGAAATATGTTAAATAAGGAACAAATTAAAGAGATTATCCCACAGAGAGAACCTTTTCTTATGATAGATGAAGTAGAAGAATATAAACCGGGAGAAAGTGCGACAGCTTATAAATACGTAAATGAAGAAGAATGGTATTTTAAGGGACATTTCCCGGGTAATCCAATTATGCCAGGAGTGTTAATTACTGAAAGCTTAGCACAAACAGGGGCAATAGCAATTTTAAGTGTCGAAGAGAATAAGGGGAAAAACGCATTATTTGGCGGAATTGACAAAATGAAGTTTAAAAAAATGGTTGTACCGGGAGATAAATTAAAATTAGAAGTTAAGATTATTAAACAAAAAGGACCAATTGGAATTGGCGAAGCAATTGCTACAGTCGATGATAAGATGGTAGCAAAAGGAGAATTAACATTTGCGATAGTGTAGAGTTTTAGGATAAGAAAGGAAGGTAGAGATGAATAAGATTTTAGTTGCAAATCGAGGCGAAATTGCAGTTCGAATAATAAGAGCTTGTAAAGAAATGAATATGAAAACTGTTGCTATATATTCGGAAGCAGATAAAGATGCAATTCATAC
>CANRLE010000087.1 GCA_947631385.1 uncultured Clostridia bacterium
GTTATATACAAAAATTAAATTGTAATGAAAATATAAGAAGAAGATTATTAGATTTAGGATTTGTAAAAGGTGCTCCTATTACTCCTGTTTTAGTAAGTCCTTCATCAGATCCACGTGCATTTTCAATTCGTGGTACATTAATTGCAATTAGAAAAGAAGATGCTAATTTCATAAATATTTATTTTAATTCATAATATATATTATTAAAATATCTATTAGGAGGTTATTTATGGGACTTACTAAATCCTCTACTGGAAGCAATTTACTAACAAATGACTTCGAATTTTTGAAAAACAATTCTGACTATGTAATTGCACTTGCTGGTAATCCTAATGTTGGAAAATCAACTATTTTTAATAACTTAACTGGTATGCATCAACATACTGGCAATTGGCCCGGGAAAACTGTAAGTAATGCTACCGGTAATTGTATTTATAAAGATACCAATTTTCTATTAGTTGATATTCCTGGTACATATTCTATTTTGTCTAATTCTGAAGAAGAAGAAATTGCTAGAGATTATATTTGTTTTGGAAATCCTGATTGTACTATTGTTGTCGTTGATGCTACTTGTTTAGAACGAAATTTAAATCTTGTTTTTCAAACAATGGAGCTAACAAATAATATTATAGTTTGTGTCAATCTATTAGATGAAGCTAGAAAGAAAAAAATACATATTGACTTAAAAGAATTAGCAGATGAACTTGGTGTTCCAGTAGTTGGTACAACAGCAAGAAAAAAGAAAACGTTAAATTTGCTTATGGATACAGTACAAAAAGTATGTACTCATACATTACAACCAACACCGAAAAAAATTATTTATAATAAGCATATTGAAGATAATTTAGCTAAAATAGAAAAAGTTTTAAATAATGAATTTGAACTTTCAGCTGATTTATGCCGATGGATTGCATTAAAATTAATAGACGATGAAGAAAAAATTATTAAATCTATTGAAAAAAATCTTTCTATATCTTTATTAGAAAATAATAATATACAAACTATTACTAATGAAGTTTACAATGATTTAGAAAAAAATAATATTGTGAAAGAACATTTAAAGGACTTAGTTGTCGCTGATATTATGCACAAATCTGAAACAATTTGTGGAAAAGTTTGTATTTTTGAAGATGAAAACTATTCAAATCGTGATAGAAAAATCGATAAAATTTTAACTTCTAAAAAATTTGGCATTCCAATTATGCTTTTATTTTTAGCTGTTATTTTCTGGCTAACGATTGTAGGTAGCAATTATCCCTCACAAGCTTTATTTAGTTTGTTTGGATGGATACAAGAAAAATTACTTTACTTAGCTAATGTTTTGCACTCTCCAGAATGGCTTTCTTCTATGCTTATTTCTGGTGTATATCAGACTTTAACTTGGATTGTTGCTGTTATGCTTCCTCCTATGGCAATATTTTTTCCTCTTTTCACAATTTTAGAAGATTTGGGATATCTTCCTAGAATTGCTTTCAATATGGATGGCTTTTTCAAAAAATGTTGCTGTACACGGAAAACAGATGATTACTATGTGTATGGGATTTGGTTGTAATGCTGCAGGAGTTGTTGGTTGTCGAATTATAGATTCTCCACGAGAAAGATTAATTGCCATTCTAACCAATAGTTTCGTGCCTTGTAATGGTAGATTTCCATTTTTAATAGCAATTAGTACCATTTTTATTGCCAGCACTGTACAAGGTTTTAGCCAATCCATTATTTCTACTATTGCTGTTATTTTTGTAATTTTACTAGGAATATTCTTTACTTTAATAATTTCTAAATTATTATCTAAAACTATTTTAAAAGGAATGCCATCTTCTTTTGTATTAGAACTACCACCATACCGTAAACCCCAGTTTGGTAAGATTTTAGTGCGTTCCATTTTTGACAGAACTTTATTTGTATTAGGTAGAGCTATTAGTGTAGCAGCTCCAGCTGGTCTCATCATTTGGTTGTTTGCTAATATTGGTATAAATGGAGAAAATTTATTAACTATTGTTGCAAACTTTTTGAACCCTCTTGCACAGTTAATGGGATTAGATGGTTATATTTTAACTGCCTTTGTTTTTGGTATACCAGCTAATGAAATTGTGCTTCCTATTATTTTAATGTGCTATCTTGGTGGCAATACTTTAGTTAATTTAGATGATACTTTTTCTATTGGTCAAATTTTAATAGCAAATGGTTGGACTATATTAACTGCTATTAATGTAATGTTATTTACAATTCTTCATTATCCTTGTGCAACTACTCTTTTAACTATAAAAAAGGAAACTGGTAGTTGGAAATGGACCTTTATTAGTTTTTTACTTCCTACTGTTTGTGGTATTATGCTTTGCATTTTTACAAATTTAATTTATCATATATTTGTATGAAATGTTCTATTAGTCATGTGGTTGGACTAATTATAATTAGTCCAACTAACATGATTGCATTTCTTTTTTTAATTTTTGTAATTCTCTTTTATCAATTTTAGTTGTATCAATTATAAATTCGTCACTCACTTTCTTTTTTATCATCTCTTTTATAACTTTTTCTATTCCTTTCTCCATTCCTCTTTCCATTCCTTTTTCCATTCCTTTTTCCATTCCCTTTTCCATTCCTTTTTCCATTCCTTTTTCCATTCCTTTTTTCATTCCCTTTTCCATTCCTACTTTCAAACCTCTTTCTTCTCCTCTTTTAAATCCATTTTCTTCTGCTATTCTGTCCTTTTCTCTTCTTTCTTCTAATACCTCTATAAATAATCTTTCAAAATTTGTCATGTTTTCCTCTCCTCCTTTTTCTTCCATCAATTTTTTATATCTTTCTATTTCTTCTTTATCCAGTTTCTTTCGTATATCATTTGAGTATGTTAACATGATTTTTATACATCTCATCTCTTCTTCTGTTAATCCTTTTTTTACTAGTTTTTCTATTACCTCATTAAATTCCTCTTTCGTCTCTATCTTTTCAAATAACAATGCTTTCGATAGTTCTGTCTTTTCTTCTATTAATTCTTCTATGCTATAATCATTTATATCTACTAGGTTGTACTTTGGATACTCTAATTCTTTTATGTACTCATATCTCTCCTGCTTCTCACTTATGCTTCTTGGTACATCCCACTTCTTTCTTCCTGTATATAACACAATTGGACATATTAGTGGGTATTTCTCATTTATTTTTATGTCTCTCTTTTTCCCTATTATTAGTTGTAAACAATATTCTAACATCCTCTCTGGCATTTTGTTATCTATTGTGCTTTGATGTTCTACTATGAAATATACTTCTTTTTCTTTTATTTTATATATGATGTCTGATTCCTTCGTCTTGAAATTCGATGTTATAAATTTTGTATTATATTTTTCTATATCACCCTCTCCTATTTGTATTTTTCTTTCGTCTATTACATATTTTTTTATGAATTCTATAAATTCTTTCTTATTATCCAATGTTTCTTTAAAAATTTTATCATGATATTGATGTGTTTCTTCTTTTTGATATTCTTCTTCATCTTCATGTACTACTAATGGCATTGGAAATCTTTCAATATATTTCCAATAATCTTTTGGCGTAAAAATTACCATATACATTCCTCCTTATAGTATAATTTTTATTTGCTTATTCGTCAATTTTTATTTTGCAGTAAAATTGTGTTTTTTCTTTTGTTATTACTGTTTTTTACCTTTTATCGCCTTCTTTCTCTTTTTTACTTTTTTCTTGGAATTTTTTTAGATTTAAATTAATAAAGATATAAAATTTATTGATTGTGCCACTATTATAGTCC
>CANRLE010000088.1 GCA_947631385.1 uncultured Clostridia bacterium
ACGTGACCAATTGTACCAATGTTAACATGTGGTTTTGTTCTTTCAAATTTTGCTTTTGCCATTTGAAAATTCCTCCTCTTAATTTATATTTTTTAAATTTAATAACTCTTTATGCATAAGCATTTTATAACATTTCTGCTAAAAAATCAAGTCTTTTTAATTTTTTACTAATCATTTTTGCTTCTTGAAGCTACAATACTTTCAAAAACTGATTTTGGAACTTCTTCATAGTGAGAAGGTTCCATTGTATATGTTCCTCTTCCTTGTGTTCTAGAACGTAAGTCTGTTGCATATCCAAACATTTCAGAAAGTGGTACAAATGCACGAATTTCTTGCATTCCATCATTACCTTCCATACCTTCCATTCTTCCACGTCTAGCATTTATATCTCCAATAACATCTCCCATGTATTCTTCTGGAACTGTTATTTCTACTTTCATAATAGGTTCTAATATAACAGATTTTGCTTGTTTACAACCTTCTTTAAATGCCATAGATGCTGCAATTTTGAATGCCATTTCTGAAGAGTCTACTTCATGGTATGAACCATCTACTAAGCTAACTTTGAAGTCTATAACTGGGTAACCAGCTAAGATTCCTGTTTCAGCTGCTTCTCTCATACCTTGTTCAATTGGTTTAATATATTCTTTTGGAACTGCTCCTCCAACAATTTTGCTTTCAAATTCAATTCCTTTTCCTGGTTCTAATGGTTCCATTTCAAACCAAACATCACCATATTGTCCTTTACCACCAGATTGACGAATAAATTTACCTTGAACTCTTGCTTTATTTCTAATAGTTTCTTTGTAAGCAACTTGTGGTTTACCTACATTACATTCTACTTTAAATTCTCTTTTTAATCTGTCTACGATTATATCTAAGTGTAATTCACCCATACCAGCGATAATTGTTTGACCTGTTTCATGGTTTGTATAAGTTTTAAATGTAGGATCTTCTTCTGCTAATTTTCCTAAAGCTATTCCTAATTTTTCTTGTGCTACTTTGTCTTTTGGCTCAATAGCAACATCTATAACTGGTTCAGGGAATTCCATTGATTCTAGTATAACTGGATTATTTACATCACATAGTGTATCTCCTGTTGTTACTTCTTTAATACCAACAGCAGCAGCAATGTCTCCTGCATATACCTTATCAATGTCTTCTCTGTGATTTGAGTGCATTTGAAGAATTCTTCCTATTCTTTCCTTTTTATCTTTATTAGAGTTTAATACTGTTGAACCTGATTCAAGTGTTCCTGAATATACTCTAAAAAAGCATAATTTTCCAACAAATGGGTCTGTTGCAATTTTAAATGCTAATGCTGCAAATGGTTCTGAATCAGATGTTTTTCTTTCTACTTCTTCTCCATTTAAGTCAACACCTTTGATATGTGAAATGTCTAATGGTGATGGCATATAGTCAACTATAGCATCTAATAATTCTTGAACTCCTCTGTTTTTATATGAAGAACCACATGTTACTGGTACAATTGAATTGCTTATTGTTCCAGCTCTCAATCCTTTTTTGATTTCTTCTTGTGTAAGTTCTTCACCTTCTAAATATTTCATCATTAATTCTTCATCTTGTTCAGCAACAGATTCTATCATTTTGTCATGATATTCTTTTGCTAAATCTAGCATATCTGCTGGGATATCTGTTTCTTCAATTTCTTTTCCTAAATCGTCTTTATGAATAAATGCTCTCATTTTAATCAAATCTACGATTCCTTTGAAATTGTCTTCTGCTCCGATTGGTAATTGAATTGGAACAGCATTTGCTTTTAATCTGTTCTTCAATTGGTCAATACAAAGCATGAAGTTAGCTCCTGTTATATCCATTTTATTTACATATACCATTCTTGGTACATTATATTTGTCAGCTTGTCTCCATACTGTTTCTGTTTGTGGTTGAACACCACCTTTTGCTGCTAATACTGTAACTGCTCCGTCAAGTACTTTTAAAGATCTTTGTACTTCTACTGTAAAATCAACGTGTCCTGGTGTATCAATAATGTTTATTCTATTATTGTTCCAAAAACATGTTGTACATGCAGATGTAATTGTAATTCCTCTTTCTTGTTCTTGTTCCATCCAGTCCATTGTAGCAGCACCTTCGTGAACTTCTCCTATTTTGTGTACTTTTCCTGTATAAAATAATATTCTTTCTGTTGTTGTTGTTTTTCCGGCATCTATATGTGCCATTATTCCTATATTTCTAGTTCTTTCTAGTGGGTATGCTCTTCCTGCCATTTTTTATATGTCCTCCTTTCAGTTTTTTATCTATTTTCGTAAAAATTTTACCACTTATAATGTGCAAAAGCTTTATTTGCTTCAGCCATTCTATGTGTATCTTCTTTTTTCTTAAATGCTCCACCGTTTCCAGCTACAGCATCCATTATTTCACCAGCTAATTTTTCAGCCATTGTTTTTTCATGTCTTGTTCTAGCATATGTTACTAACCATCTTAATCCTAATGTTTGTCTTCTTTCTGGTCTAATCTCTAGTGGAACTTGATATGTTGCTCCACCTACTCTTCTCGCTTTTACTTCAAGAACTGGCATAACATTTTCTAAAGCTGCTTCAAATACTTCTAAAGGATTTTTTCCTTCCTTTTCTTTAATAATGTCAAATGCATCATATACTATTTTTTGAGCAATTGATTTTTTACCGTCTAACATGATGTTGTTTACTAATTTTGTAACAACTTTGCTGTTATATATTGGATCTGGTAATACTTCTCTTTTTGCTACATATCCTTTTCTTGGCACTATTCTTCCCTCCTTAATTGATATTTGATGTTTTATTTAGAAAACATCTAGGTACTCTCAAGAAAGTTTTACTTTCTTGCGCATAGCACTTATATTTATATTCTAAATTTAAGTACCTTTACATTTAGATAAAATAACAAGCACTATTTTTTAATTTTTTTATTTTTTAGGCTTTTTAGCCCCATATTTAGAACGCGCTTGCATTCTATCTTTAACACCTGCTGTATCTAATGTTCCTCTGATGATATGGTATCTAACACCTGGAAGGTCTTTTACCCTACCACCTCTTATTAATACAACGCTGTGCTCTTGTAAGTTATGTCCTATACCTGGGATATAAGATGTAACTTCATAACCATTAGAAAGTCTAACTCTGGCAACTTTTCTTAATGCTGAGTTTGGCTTCTTAGGAGTAACTGTTTTTACAACTGTGCATACACCTCTTTTTTGTGGAGATCTACTGTCTGTTAATTTTTTGTTTTTTGAGTTCCATCCATGTTGAAGTGCTGGCGCTGTTGATTTTGTTTCTCCTGTTTTTCTTCCTTTTCTTACTAATTGATTAATTGTTGGCACTTAAATTTCACCTCCTATTTTTCTTTTTTTAAAATATATAAGCCGTTACGGAATTGCACATTACACGCAATTTATCATAACGGTTTATATTTTATCACGGTTATCTAAATAAGTCAAGTATAAAAGCTAAATATTTCCAACTGGTTGTTCGGTTTCTTCCTCTTTTTCTTCTTTTTCTTCATCCTTTTCTGTACTAATATGAATATTTTGATATTTCTGCATTCCAGTTCCTGCTGGAATTAATTTACCAATAATAACATTTTCTTTTAGTCCAATTAAATCGTCTACTTTTCCCTTTATAGCTGCTTCTGTAAGAACTCTTGTTGTTTCTTGGAAAGAAGCTGCTGATAAGAAACTATCTGTTGCAAGAGAAGCTTTTGTAATAC
>CANRLE010000089.1 GCA_947631385.1 uncultured Clostridia bacterium
TAAATAGAGAATTTATAGGTTATTCAAATAAAGTTATCGAAGAACTTAGAGCTATTGCTCTTATAAGTAAAGGAGCCCAGACAAGAGAAAGGGTAAAAAATAGAATGAAAATTTTGGGATATTATGTAGAAAATGGTAAAGAAATAAATAAACCATCAGGAATATCAATTATATAAAAATATATTAAGTTAGAAAGGATAAAAAATGAAGGAAAACATATATAATAATAATTATTTTTTTGTGGATGAGTCCGGAGATACCACTTTTTATAATAGAAAAAGTGAGTGGATTGTAGGAAAAGAAAGCGGAGCTTCAAAAATATTGCTTATGGGATTTATAAGAACTACAGAGCCACAATTCTTAAGAAAAAAATTAATGAATTAAAGCATGAAATATTAAATGATGAATATCTAAAAGATATTCCGGTAATACTCAAGAATTATATGATTCGTTGATAACAAATTTATTTAAAAATATACTACATTTATCTAATAATAACTATATTTACATTGCAACTAGAGGAAGTAAAAAAAGACAAGAACCATTAGAGAAAGCAATACAAACATCTTTAATTGGGTAATACAAAGAGCTTTTTTACAGAATGATATGAGATATTATAATTTTCTAAAAGCAAAGTTTGGATTAATTGTAGATTTATATGATTATAAGAAAGGATGGAAAAATTTTTATAACAAAAAAAATCCATTTGATATAAAAAAGATAAGCCCTTTACGGCTAGGTATTAAAATACTCACAGCATGTAGCTGACTTTCGCACATAAAGGACTTATTATAAATAAAGCTATTGCTTTGCTATTATTATATGTTTTATTGATTTAATTATACATAAAATAAATTTATTTGTCAAATAAATTATACATATAATCTAAAAAGATTTCAATAGTTTTTGTAAAATTTTCAGTTTTGAATATTCTTGAATACTATTTATCAATTAATCCCAGAACCATTTCTTGACAAATAGGGCTTTTACTAGTAAAATATAATAGAATAAATAGAGGGAGAAAAAGGATGCAAAATAACAACAGAAAATTTTTAGATACACTAGTATCAAGAACAAAAATATATTTAGCAATTATCTTTATCTTATTGGTATTCATAAGTGTTCAAAACACTTATTTAATAATACCATCTATTATTATTTTTATATTAACAGTAATATATAGTTATTATATGAATAACAAAAGGAAAAGCGAAATATCAGAAACACTACAAGACCTAACACTAACAGTAGATTCAGCAGCAAAAACAAGTCTAATAAATTCTCCATTTCCTCTAATAATATTAGAAACTAATGGAAACATCATATGGAAAAGCTCAAAATTCAGTTCAGAATTTGCCAATATAGATATTCATACTTATATACAATATCTAACAACAGAAATAAAAGAAGAAATAACAAAAAGAAAAGCAGACAGTAAAGAAAAAAACAAAAAAGATATAATAAAACAAATGGACATAGAAAAGAAAACATATAAAATTGTTGGCAAATATGTTCACTCTAAGAAAAACAAAAAAGAATATATGGTAATTCTATACTTTATTGATGATACAGAAAACATGAAATTACAGAAAGAATATAAAGATTCAAAATCTTGTGTTGGAATTATCATGGTAGACAACTATGAAGAAACAATGCAAAAGTTAGAAAACGAAGAAAAACCACAAGTAATAGCAGAAATTGACAAATGTATATTTGACTGGACAGATGAAACGAATGGAGTATTAATAAAGACTGAAAAAAATAGATACATTTACTTCTTTGAGCAAAGATATTTAGAAAAAGTAAAAGAAGATAAATTTAGTGTTTTAGATAAAATAAAAGAAATTGAGATGGCAGAAAAAGCTCAATTTACTTTGAGTATAGCAATTTCCAATGAAGGAAACACAGATAAAGAAAAATATAGGTCTGCTGAAGCGGCAATGGATATAGTCTTAGGTCGTGGAGGAGATCAAGCAGTTATAAGAGAAAATGATATTTATAAATTCTTTGGAGGAAGAACAGAGGAAGTAGAAAAGAGAACAAAGGTTAAGGCCAGAATTGTAGCTCATGCATTAGAAAATTTGATTAAAGAATCCAAAAAAGTAATGATTATGGGACATAGTAATCCAGATATGGATGCAATTGGCTCTTGTTTAGGAATTTATCGTTTAGCTAGAACATTAGATAGAAATGCTTATATTATTTTAGATAAAAACATACCAGCTATACAATCATTCAAAAACGAAATTGAAAAAGAAGAAGAATATGAAGACGTTATGATTAACAAAGAAGTTGCATTAGAGAACGTAGATGAAGACACGCTAATAGTAGTTGTTGACACACATAAAATGAATTATGTAGAAGCACCAGAATTACTAGATAAAGTCAAAGAAATTGTTGTAATTGACCATCATAGAAGAAGTGCAGACTTTATTGAAAATGCAACTCTTACATTCCAAGAAGTATATGCATCTTCAGCAGCAGAACTTGTTACTGAATTATTGCAATATACAGAGGAAAAGGTTGAATTAAAAACCATAGAAGCAGAAAGTCTGTATGCTGGAATTATGATGGATACTAAAAACTTTACTTTTAAAACAGGTGTTAGAACTTTTGAAGCAGCAGCTTATTTGCGTAAATGTGGTGTTGATATAATACGTGTAAAAAAATGGTTTCAAAGTGATTTGGAGAGTTTCAACCGTATTGCAGAGATTGTAGGTAAAGCAGAGATTGTTAATGGAAATATAGCTATTTCTATTTGTGAAGAAACATCAAAAGATGTTAATATAGTATGTGCAAAAGCAGCAGATGAATTACTTACTATTAGTGATATAACAGCATCATTTGTTATTGGTCAATTAGAGGACAAGGTGTGTATTAGTGGGCGCTCAATAGGAGATATAAATGTACAAATTATATTAGAAAAATTAGGCGGAGGAGGACATATCACATTAGCTGGTGCACAAGTAGAAGGTATGTCTATTCAAGAAACAAAACAAGAGTTAATTAATAGAATTAATGAGTATTTTTCAGAACTAGAAAGCTAGGAGGTAATAGCATGAAAGTAATTTTAAAGGCAGATATTAAAGGTGTAGGAAAAAAAGATGAAATTATTAATGCATCAGATGGCTATGCTAGAAATTTCTTATTTCCTAAAAATTTAGCAGTAGAAGCAAATCAAGAAAATATGAGTAAATTAAAAGCAAAACAAAATTCTTTACAATTTCAAAAAAATCAAGAGAAAGAAGAAGCATTAAAAATATCAGACAAGTTATCTAAGATTTTGTTAAAAATTAAAGTAAAAGCAGGAGAAAATGGAAAAATATTTGGTGGTGTATCAGCAAAGGAAATAGCTGAGCAACTTGAACAAGAATACAAAATAAAAGTAGATAAGAAGAAAATTGATTTAAAAGAGCCAATTAAAACATTAGGAATTAGAACAATTGAAATAAAATTATTTGAGGGTGTTATAGGAAAATTAAAAATAGATGTAATATCAGAGCAATAGGAACAATTAAGGGAGGATAAAATGGATTTAGGAAAAGTACCACCACATGATATAGAAGCAGAACAAGCAATTATAGGAAGTATGTTAACAGATAAAGATGCTGTTATATCAGCAATAGAAGTGTTAAAAGAAGAAGATTTTTATCGTGAAGATAATA
>CANRLE010000090.1 GCA_947631385.1 uncultured Clostridia bacterium
CAAGCAGAAAAGTTTAAAAGACCAGTAATTACTTTTATTGATACAAAAGGAGCATATCCTGGAATTGGAGCAGAAGAAAGAGGACAACGGAGAAGCAATTGCAAGCTCAATGTTAGGGCTTGCTAAATTAAAAGTACCTGTAATAGCTATTGTAATCGGTGAAGGTTCTAGTGGAGGTGCTTTAGCATTGGGAGTTGGAAATAAAGTATTTATGTTGGAAAATGCAATTTATTCAATTCTATCACCAGAGGGTTATGCTAGTATTTTATGGAAGGATTCTTCAAGGACTAAAGAGGCAGCAGAAAAAATGAAACTAACGGCTGAGGATTTATATGAGTTAAAAGTAATTGATAAAATTATTAAAGAACCTAAAGGAGACATGGAAGAAAGTTTTATTAAAACAACAAAAAGCTTGAAGAAAGAAATTGTTAGTGCAATAGAAGAATTAAATAATATGACACCAGAAGATTTGGTAGAAGATAGATATCAAAAGTTTAGGCATATGGGAGAATTTAAAGCATTATAATTTTAATTATTAAGTTGAAAGAGGAGGAATGAATATGTTATTAGAAGGAAAGAAAATTTTAATTATGGGGATTAGAAATAAGTGGAGTATAGCTTTTGGTGTTGCTAAGTCTGCTTATGAAAATGGAGCAAAGCTTATTTTTACATATATGGGTGAAGAAAATAAAGATAAAATAGAAGAATTAATATCAGAATTCAAAGGAAGTAAAGCTTATGTATTAGATGGTGCTTCTGAAGACGAATTGGTTAAAAACGTGTTTACTAAAATTAAAGAAGAAAATGGGAAAATAGATGGTATTGTACATGCTATTGCTCATGCTAATACAGAAGACTTACATAATGATTTTATTTACACAAGTAAAGAAGGATTTTCTCATGCTTGTGATGTAAGTAGTTATTCTTTTGTATTAGTTGCTAGAATAGCGAAAGAATTAGATATGTTGAATGAAAATGCAAGTTTAGTAACACTTACTTATCATGGTTCTACAAAGGTTATTGATAGTTATAATGTTATGGGTGTTGCTAAAGCAGCTTTAGAAGCTAGTGTTAGATATTTGTCAGAAAATTTAGGAAGAGAAGGAATTCGTGTGAATGCTGTTTCAGCAGGACCAATCAAAACTTTATCAGCTAAGGGGATTAAAGATTTTGGCTCTATTTTAACTGTAATAGAAGAAAAGGCACCACTTCATAAGAATGTAACAACTACACAGGTTGGAAATGTAGCTACTTTTTTATTAAGCCCAATGTCTGATTGTGTTACAGGTCAAATTGTTTATGCTGATAATGGATATAATATTATGGGTGTATAATAAAATATAAATTAAACAGGTCATGCACTTTTCATTTTGTTAAAACATATACTTTTGTATATGAAAATAGCAAAATGGAGGTGCATTTATGTTGCTATCACTTTGTATGACAGGAATACTAGGATTTTTACAATTTTTAAAATCGGCGGTATTTGTTGTTGGGTACATACAAGGAGGAAACTTATTTCCAGAACCATTAACCGCCGAAGAAGAAAAAAATTGCTTAGAGCAAATGGCTAAAGGCGATGATGAAGCTAGAAATATTTTAATAGAAAGAAATTTGCGATTAGTAGCACATGTTGCAAAAAAATATAGTACAGCAAAAGTTGAACAAGATGATTTAATATCAATAGGTACAATAGGGTTAATCAAAGGAATTAATAGTTTTAAAGTAGAAAAAGGAGCAAGATTATCTACATATGTATCTCGTTGTATTGACAATGAAATTCTAATGCATTTAAGAGCAACAAAAAAATTAGGAGCAGAGGTATATCTAAATGAGCCTATAGGTAAAGACAAAGATGATAATATAGTGACTTTACAAGAAGTATTAGAAAACAATGAAAGAAATATAGAAGAAGAAGTAGATATTAAAATGAAAATAAAATTATTATGTGAAAAAATGAAAGAAGTTTTAAAAGATAGAGAGAGAACTATTTTAGAATTAAGATTTGGATTAGGAGGGCACAAGCCAAAAACTCAAAACGAAATAGCTAAGATGATGGGAATTTCTCGTTCATATGTATCTCGTATCGAGACAAAGGCTATTGATAAATTATCACAAGAAATAAAAGAATAATAGCTTGTAAATGATAATAAAATGTGATATGTTAAGGAAAAAGGAGAATTAAATATGATAACAATTGAAGATTTTAATAAAGTAGACATGAGAGTGGGAACTATAATAGAAGCAACAGTAAATCAAAAAGCAAAAAAACCTGCATACAAATTAAAAATAGATTTTGGAAAAGAAATGGGAATAAAAACATCTTCTGCACAAATTACAAAATGTTATAAAGAAGAAGATTTGATAGGAAGGCAAATAATTGCTGTTGTGAACTTTCCACCAAGACAGGTAGCAGATGTAAAAAGTGAAGTATTAATATTAGGAACAGATTCTAAGCAAGGAATTGTATTATTAGAACCAGAACAACAAGTAGAAAATGGTGATAAAATTTATTAAATACTTTTAATTTTATCAAAATGTGGTATAATAATGGAAAAAGATTTTGGGAGATAAAAATGCAGAGAACAAAATTAAATGATAGAATTTTGCCAACATATACAAAGGGCGAAGAAATTTTTAATATGACTTCTCATATCGTAGGGGCAGTTTTGGGTGTAGTAGCAACAGTTTTATGTATTATTTTTGCTGCAGTAAATGGTAATGGTTATGGAGTTGTAAGTGCAGCTATATATGGAGCAACAATGATTATTTTATATACAATGTCCAGTATATATCACGGATTAAGTCCAAAGTTAAAATCAAAAAAAGTATTCCAAGTGTTAGATCATTGTTCAATTTTTTTATTAATTGCGGGGTCATACACACCATTTGCTTTATGTACAATTAGGCAAGAAGACCCTGTATTTGGATGGTTTATTTTTGGGGGTATCTGGCTATTAGCAATTTTGGGAATTGTCTTGAATTCAATTGATATAAAAAAATATAAGAAATTTTCTATGGCATGTTATTTACTAATGGGCTGGTTCATTATTTTAAAGGCTAATTTATTACCTAAATTGCTGACATTAAATGGATTTATCCTTTTATTAGCAGGAGGAGTTGCTTACACAATAGGGGCGATTATATATGCAATAGCTAAAAAATATAAATATTCACATTCTATTTTTCATTTATTCATTTTATTAGGTAGCTTTTTACAATTTATGTGCATATTATTATATGTAATGTAAATTTGCACAAAAAAACAGAGAATGATAATTCCCTGTAAAAACAAACGTTACTTTATTCTAACATATATTAATAAAAAATGCAAATCTAAAAAAATATAATTAAATGAGATTTCTATATGAAAAATCAAGATAGATATATTTTAAACGAGAATTAGAAATATTCAAGCTTATCTTTCTAGTTGTGTAAAGTATTCTAATATGCTAGAATATAAATAACTTAATAAATATTCAAATTTCCCTGCATAGTGCGTATAGGCAGAATTTTTAGAACCAACACACGATAAGAGGGGCCAATCTCTGAATATGGCGTGCAAGCTCACAGTAGAGTGAGAAGCCCAGGAGTATTTAGGTAGGCACCCACCTGTTTGTAGGAACAGGTC
>CANRLE010000091.1 GCA_947631385.1 uncultured Clostridia bacterium
GGCATAAATACTGGTGTTTGTATGTCTCCATGTGGTGTATGAATAACGCCTCTTCTCGCTCCTGTTTGTTTACATTCATGTAATAATTCATATGTTACTGCTGGTTTCATATTTTTCTCCTCAAAATCATCATAGCATCTCCAAAGCTAAAAAATCGATATTTTTCTTCTACTGCTTTATGATAAGCTTCCATAATAAAGTCTCTTCCTGCTAAAGCAGATACTAACATTAATAAAGTAGATTCTGGTAAATGAAAATTCGTAATTAATCCATCTAGAATTTTGAATGAATATCCTGGGTAAATAAATATTTGTGTATCTCCTTCTGTTGGCTTAACATATCCATTTTCATCTGCTACTGTTTCTAATACTCTACAAGATGTAGTACCGAACAGCAATAACTCTTTTACCGTTTTTCTTAGCCTGATTAATTTTTTCTGCATCTTCCTGTTTTATATAATAATGTTCTGAATGCATTTGATGTGCTTCTACTGTTTCTTCTTTTACTGGTCTAAAAGTTCCAATCCCAACATGTAAAGTTACATTTGCAATAATAATTCCTTTTTCTTCTATCTTTTTCAATAGTTCTTCTGTAAAATGTAGACCTGCTGTTGGTGCTGCTGCTGACCCATTGTATTTTGCATATACTGTTTGATATCTATCTCTTTGCTTTAATTCCTCATGAATATATGGTGGTAATGGCATAAGTCCAATCTTATCTATAATTTCATTAAATATACCTTGATAATGAAATTTTACTTTTCTTGTTCCTCCCTGCATGACTTCTAAGATATCTGCTTCTAGCAACCCTTCTCCAAAAATCACCTTAGTACCAACATGAAGTTTGTTGCCCGGTCTAACAATACATTCCCATATATCACCTTCAATATTATTTAAAAGTAAAAATTCCACTTTTGCTCCTGTTTCTTTTTTTCCATATAATCTTGCTGGAATTACTTTTGTGTTATTTCTAACTAAAACATCTCCTGGTTCTAAATAATTAATTATGTCTTTAAATGTTTTATGCTCTATTGTTTTTGTCTCTTCATTTAATACCATTAATCTTGATTCGTCTCTTTTTTCAATTGGTGTCTGTGCTATTAATTCTTCTGGTAATTCATAATGAAAATCTGATACCTTCATGCCTAATTTTTGCCTCCTGTTAATAATTCTATATTGTTTACTAAGTTCTTCATAATACCTCTTATTTCATCTATAATATTTTGTGGTTCTTTAAATACTTCTTCCATTTTATATGAATATTTAAAATTACTACTTTTTGCTGGTTTCAATGTAAATACTTCTTTTGGTAAACCTACTTGATTTCCATTCATATTAATATTTTTATTCATATAATCCGTATACCAAGCTTTTTGTCCTGTCAATGTTTCATTTTTATATCCATATTTTTCATAATCATGTAATTCTGGTCTGCTATATCCATACTCTTGTGCATTTCTTTCTAAAGAATGTAAAAATTCATGTAAAAATACTTCTTCTGGAAATGTGTTGATTCTACTATTATATTTATATATATAGCTTCTTGAATCATTTGGCAATCGTATATTTGAAAATCCAATTCCATAATAATCCATTGAACCTAAACCTATCCAATCATTTACTTGAATATCGTTTTCATGTTCTTCATCTCCAAGCCTTACAATAGCAAATATATGGTCATAACTATTTGAAGCAATCGTATCTTTAATTTGATTCTCTATGTCTTCTGCTGAAACATAATAACCAAATTCACTATCATAAGATAAACTAGATAATGGTGTATCAATTTCATAAATATCACAATCTGCTGTCATTTTCCCATCTGATAAATTATAACAAGATGTTTCAAATAACCTAATAGTATTTGTAATATCCATAATATCACTTTGTGTAACTTTTAATTTTATTTGTTTTTGATTTATTGTTACATCTGTAGTTTTAAAGATAAAACATGCAAATTTCCAGTTATTATCTTGTTCTGCTATTCCTTCTTCTATTGTAAAATTAGAAAACCATGCTTCTCCTTTTGCTTTTCCCAAATATCCACCTAAACGAAATCCTATATTTACTTCTTCTCTATTTTTGCTGTTGAATATTAATTCTATCTTTTGCCATTCTTGCGTTCCTGAGATTGCAACTGACCTTTCTGTCGTTCCTTCTATAGATATTTGTGCACCTACTCCTGATTGCTCTTCTTTAGCTTCTACTTGGTTTGTTTTTACCATACATGTTACTTTGTATGGCTGATTTTTATTTACCTTTACTTTTTTATAAAACATGGCATCATTGTATTCATCAGAAGTTATTTTATAAGTCTTATTATCTCTTGTAAAATGTGACGTATACAAGTTTGTTTCACTTTTTACAAAGTCATTAAAATTATTTGTTTGATAATATTTATATGCGAAATATAAAAATACTAATAAAATTAATAGTGTAATTAATTTTGATATACTAAAAGAAATTGTTTTCTTTTCTTTACTCATAAAATTTCTCCTTAGATTAACTTCAAAAGAGAATCTAGATAATCTTTTATCTAAATTCCCTCAAAAAGTTTTTATTCTTTAAAATCTTTCATACTAAGATTAATTCTTCCTTGGTCATCGATATTGATTACTTTTACTGTTACTTTATCTCCAACATGAAGTACATCTTCAATGTTTTTGATTCTTTCATTTGAAATTTTAGAAATATGCAATAATCCTTCTTTTCCACCACAGTCTAAATCTACAAATGCACCAAAATTCATTATACGAACTACTTCTCCGTAATAAATTCCTCCTACTTCTACATCTCTTACAATGTCTTCTATCATTTCTAGAGCTTGCATTGCTTTTTCATTATCATTTGAATAAATGAATACTTGTCCATCTTCTTCAATGTCAATTTTTACTCCAGTTTCTTCAATAATTTTATTTATTACTTTTCCTCCAGTTCCAATGACATCTTTTATTTTTTCTACTTTTATTTGTGTTCCAACAATTCTTGGTGCATATTTTGAAATTTCATCTCTTGGTTTACTAATTACAGGTGCCATAACATTATCTAAAATATATTGTCTTGCTTTTCTAGTCTTTTCAAAAGCTTCTTTTATTATGTCATAAGTTAATCCATCACATTTAATGTCAACTTGAATTGCTGTAATTCCTTTTTCTGTTCCTCCAACTTTAAAGTCCATATCTCCAAAGAAATCTTCTAATCCTTGAATATCTACTAGCATAACATAATCGTCATCATTGTCTGGATTTGTTACTAATCCTGTTGAAATACCAGCTACTGGTCTTTTAATTGGTACTCCTGCATCCATTAGTGATAAAGTACTTCCACAAATACTTGCTTGAGATGTTGAACCATTTGAAGATAATACCTCTGATACAACTCTTATTGCATATGGAAATTCTTCTTTTGATGGTAATACTGGTACTAATGCTTTTTCTGCTAAAGCACCATGTCCAATTTCACGTCTTCCAGGTCCTCTTGATGGTCTTGCCTCTCCTAC
>CANRLE010000092.1 GCA_947631385.1 uncultured Clostridia bacterium
GAATTCCATTTTCAATATATTCAATCATTTCAGCAGTCAAGAACCATCCTTCACCAGTTTGATTTCCAATTGACAACACGTCTTTTACTTTTTCTTCTAGATGCCAAATATCGCATGGAGGTAAATAATTCTTCTTTGAATTAGCAAGAGCAATTTTTACATCTTTTTCTAAAATATCAACTAACTTAATAGCAACTTTCATTAATTTTGCAGAAGTTTTATTTATATTTAGCAAATTATTAAAAGTAATCTTATGTGTGCATAAAAATTTAGCAAATCCCATAAAATCTGGTAAAATAACTTCAGCTCCTTCTTTTTCAAGTAGATTAGCTACATAGTTATTTCCAAATGGATGATATTTAATCAAAACTTCCCCAACGATACCAACACGAGGTTTTTCAATACTAGTATCTAACTCTATTTTTTCGAAATCATTTACAATATCATAAATGCTTTGCTTAAATTCTTTATTTGTACTTTTCTCTAATAATTTTTTGCATTTTTCCATCCAAGTGTCAAACAATTTTTGTGTTTCGCCTTTATTTTTTTCATAGGCTCTATTTTTTGTTAGCATTTTTTGTAATAAGTCACCATAAACAACCATTCTCAATAACTTTTCCATTAGAGGGACAGTTAATTTAAAACCGGGCATTTTCTCCATACCTACAATATTAAAAGATATTACAGGTATATTCGCAAATCCAGCGTCTTTTAGAGCTTTGCGGATAAATCCAATATAATTCGTTGCCCTACATCCACCACCAGTTTGTGACATTATAAGTGCAGTCTTATTTAAATCGTATTTTCCAGATTGCAAAGCTTCTATCATTTGACCTGTTACTAGAATAGATGGATAGCAAGCATCATTATTTACATACTTTAAGCCAGTTTCAACCGTTTTTTGTGTACACTCTCGTAGTAGTTCAACATGGTATCCAGAAGAACGTACAGCAGCTTCTAATAATTCAAAGTGAATAGGAGCCATTTGAGGAATTAAGATAGTATAATCTTTACGCATGTCTTTTGTAAATATTTTTTTCTTAACACCATAGTCTCCAGAAGCTAATTCATGTTTCTTTTCTTGTTCACGTTTCTTCATACTAGCTAAAAGAGAACGAATACGAATTCTAACAGCTCCAAGATTATTAACTTCATCTATTTTTATCAAAGTATACATTTTATTATAACTTGTTAAAATTTCTTCTACTTGGTCAGTTGTTACAGCGTCAACACCACAACCAAAAGAATTCAATTGAACTAATTCTAAGCAATCATGTTTACCAACAAAATCAGCAGCAGCATAAAGTCTAGCATGAAATACCCATTGGTCTACTACACGAATTGGTCTCTTAGCTTCTGTCTTATCAGAGATACTATCTTCTGTCAAAACAGAAAGACCTAATGAAGTAATTAGAGTATCTATACCATGATTAATTTCTGGGTCCACATGATAAGGACGACCTGCTAAAACTATTCCTTTAAGGTGATTTTCTTCTAAGTATCTGACTGTCTCAGCACCTTTTTCTCGAATATCCTTTTTGCATTTTTGATATTCTGTTTCTGCTTTTTCAGCAGCTTCCATCAATTCTGCTTTTGTGAAATTGTATTCTTTAAACTCATCTAATTCCATTATTTTTTTAACTAAATTCTTTTTATCGAATGGCAAAAATGGATTTAGAAATTTTATGTTACTTTTTTTCAAACCTTCAACATTGTTTTTTAGAACTTCAGAATAAGAAATAACAATTGGGCAGTTATAATGATTATCAGCTTTTTCATATTCCTTTCGTGAATAAGGCATACAAGGGTAAAAAATAGTTGTAATTCCTTGTTCTAATAAACTTTCAATATGACCATGAGAAAGCTTTGCTGGATAGCAAACAGATTCAGATGGCATAGATTCCATACCTTTTTCATATGTTTTACGAGTACTTTTTTCAGAAAGAACAACTCTAAAACCTAATGTGGTTAAAAAAGTGAACCAAAAAGGATAATCTTCATACATATTTAATACTCTAGGAATTCCAATTGTTCCTCTAGTTGCAAATTGTTCTTCCAAAGGTTTATAATCAAAAATTCTTTCATATTTGTATTGAATTAAATTTGGTAATTTTTTTGCTTTAGTAATTACACCACTACCTTTTTCGCAACGGTTACCAGATACATGAATTTGCCCATTGCTGAATTTATTAATTGTTAATTTACAATGATTTTCACAATTATTGCAACGAGTGTGTGTAACCTTAATTTCTAAGTGGTCTAATTCATCTGCCTTTAAAATAGTAGATTTATATTCCATATCTAGATTATTTTCATATTGTTCTTTAGCTAATAGAGCCATACCATAAGCACCCATTAATCCAGCAATATCTGGTCTAACTACATTTTTGCCAACAATTAATTCAAAAGCTCTTAGAACAGCATCATTATAGAAAGTACCACCTTGTACAACAATATGTTTTCCAAGAGTTTCAACATCTCTAACTTTCATAACTTTTTGAATAGCATTCTTTATAACAGAATAAGAAAGTCCACTTGAAATATCCCCAACCGAATAACCTTCTTTTTGAGCTTGTTTGATTTTAGAATTCATGAAAACAGTACAACGAGAACCTAAATCTACAGGGCGTTTAGCATTAATAGCTTCATCTACAAATTCGTTAATTTCTAAATTCAAGCTTTTAGCAAAAGTTTCAATAAAAGAACCACACCCAGAAGAACAAGCTTCATTTAGCATAATATTATCAATAGAACCATCCTTCATACGAATGTATTTCATATCTTGACCACCAATATCAACAATACTAGTAACATCTGGTTCAAATGTTTTAGCAGCTGTATAGTGAGCTATTGTTTCTATTTCATTCAAATCTACATTTAAAGCTGTTTGAATAAGTTTTTCTCCATAACCAGTAACACCACTATATCTCAATATAGCCTTTTCAGGTAGTGCGCTATATAATTGTTTCAACATGTTCATAACACTTTTTAAAGGATTGCCTTCATTGCTACCATAAAGAGAATATAATAATTTGCCATCTTTATTAATTAAAACAAGTTTAGTCGTAGTAGAACCAGCATCAATACCAAGATAACAATCACCTTCATAGCCATCTAAAGTTGCCTTTTCAACAGTAGCTTTAGCATGTCTTTCCTTGAAAATTTCATAATCTTCTTTATCTTTAAATAATGGGTCCAAAGGGTGAGTTGTATTATCTTGAGAATTTTTTAAATTCTCGATTTTTTCTTGTAGTTCACTTGTAGTAATGCAGTCAGAATTAATAGAATCTAGGGCTGCACCTTTTGCAACTAAAAGGTGAGCTTCTTCAGGGACGATAATTTCATCATCTTTTAATTGAAGAGTTTCAATAAATCTAGTTCTTAATTCAGACAAATAATTTAAAGGACCACCTAAAAAAGCAACATTACCTCTAATAGGTCTACCACAAGCAAG
>CANRLE010000093.1 GCA_947631385.1 uncultured Clostridia bacterium
GTATTGCTATTTGAACAATAAATATTTGAATTTTAAATTATATTTATTACACATTTAATAAAATTAAATTAAAGTTCAACAATGCAAAACTAGGCTTTTCATTAATTTTAGTTTTTGAATGGCATACCCAATAATGTAAGCAATTCTTTAGCTTCTTCATCTGTTTTTGCTGTTGTTACAAATATAATATCCATTCCTCTTAATTTATCTACTTTATCATATTCAATTTCAGGGAATATTAATTGTTCTTTTACTCCCATAGAGTAATTTCCTCTACCATCAAATGAGTTTGTTGATACTCCTCTAAAATCTCTTACTCTTGGAAGGGCTACATTGAATAGTTTGTAAGCAAAGTCATACATTTTGTCTGATCTTAATGTTACTTTACATCCTATATTAACTCCTTCTCTTAATTTAAATGCTGCTATTGATTTTTTTGCTTTTGTTACTACTGGTTTTTGTCCAGTAATTTGCATTAAATCATTCATTGCATTTTCTAATGCTTTAGGATTTTCTTTTAAATCTCCTAATCCTATGTTGATTACTATTTTATCAAGTTTTGGAACTTGCATAATTGATTTATATTCAAATTTTTTCATTAATGCTGGGATTACTTCTTTTTCATATTGTTCTCTCAATTTTTCCATTGCTTATGTATCCTCCTTTCTCTATTTTAATTTTGTTCCGCATTTTTTACAAATACGTACTTTTTTGTCTTTTTCCATGCTATATCCAATTCTTGTAGCTTTTCCACATTTTGGGCATACTACGTTTACTTTTGAACTTGGTATTGCACATTCAATTGATAAAATTCCACTTTCGTCTCCTTGTTTTTTGGCTTTAACATGTTTTCTTCTAACATTTACGCCTTTTACAATGATTTTATTAGCTTTTGGATTAACTTCTAATACTTCTCCTGTTTTACCTTTATCATTTCCAGATAAAACTTGAACGTTATCTCCTTTTTTTATTTTCATTTGGAGCCTCCTCCTTTTCTACATTTTTTTGTTTTAATTCTAAATCTGTAATACTTAAAGATTAAAGAACTTCTGGAGCTAATGAAAGTATTTTCATGTAGTCCTTTTCTCTTAATTCTCTTGCAACTGGTCCAAAGATACGAGTTCCTTTTGGAGTTCCGTCTTCTTTGATAATAACAGCTGCATTTTCATCAAATTTTATATATGAACCATCCGCTCTTCTTAGTCCTTTTTTAGATCTAACAATAACGGCTTTTACAACATCACCTTTTTTAACAACGCCACCTGGTGTTGCTGATTTAACAGAAGCAACTATAACATCTCCTATGTTAGATGTTTTTCTATAAGAACCTCCTAAACATCTAATACACATGATTTCTTTTGCACCTGTGTTGTCTGCTACTTTTAATATTGTTTGTTGTTGTATCATCTTTTGGTTCCTCCTTCCTTATTTTATATCTGCTTTTTCTACCACTTCAACTACTCTCCATCTTTTGTCTTTAGAAAGTGGTCTGGTTTCCATTACTTTTACTTTATCACCTATTTGGCAAACATTTTCTTCGTCATGTGCTTTTAATTTGTATGTTCTTTTTACTGTTTTACCATATACTTTATGACTAACACTTGTTTCAACAGCTACTACAACTGTTTTATCCATCTTATTAGATGTTACAGTACCAATCATAACTTTACGAAGATTTCTTTCTTCCATTTAGATTTCTCCTTTCTTGTTAACAACTAACTCTTTTTTGTTTCTGCAATTTTTCTTTCTGTTAATACAGTATTTATTTTAGCTATATCTCTTTTTACCTCTTTTATTTTCATAGGATTATCTAATCCATTGGTAGCTAAACTAAATTTTAATTTGAACAATTCTGTTTTTAGTTCACCTAATTCTTTCTCTAAATCTGGTGAAGACATTTCTCTTATTTTATTTATCTTCATCATTTTCACCTACCTTTTCTGTTTCTCTTGCTACAAATTTTGTTTTGTTAGGTAGTTTATTCATAGCAAGTCTTAGAGCTTCTTTGGCAGTTTCTTCAGATACACCTGCTATCTCAAACATAACTCTTCCTGGTTTTACAACTGCTACCCAATATTCTGGAGCTCCTTTTCCTTTACCCATACGAGTACCAATTGGTTTTGCTGTAATTGGTTTGTCTGGAAATACTTTAATCCAAACTTTTCCACCTCTTTTTATATAACGAGTCATAGCAATACGAGCTGCTTCAATTTGATTTCCTGTAACTAAAGCACCTGTTACAGCTTGAATTCCATAGTCTCCATCTGTAACTTTGTTTCCTCTTGTTGCTTTTCCTCTCATTCTACCTTTTTGCATTTTTCTAAATTTTGATCTTTTTGGCATTAATGGCATTATTGGTCTCCTCCTTCCACTTTCTTTTCTGGAAGAATTTCTCCTTTATAAATCCAAACTTTTACACCGATTTTTCCATAAGTTGTATCTGCTTCTGCAAATCCATAATCAATATCTGCTCTTAAAGTTTGTAGAGGAATATTTCCTTCTTTATAGAATTCAGTTCTAGCCATATCTGCTCCACCTAATCTTCCAGATACTGCAGTTTTAATTCCTAAAGCACCTGATTTCATAGCTTTTTGCATACATTGTTTCATAGCTCTTCTGAATGAAATTCTTCTTTCTAGTTGTCCTGCTATATTTTCTGCTACTAATTGTGCATCAATATCAGCATTTTTAACTTCTACTATATTTAAGTTAATATCTTTACCAATTTCTTTTGATAATTCATTTTTTACAGTTTCTACACCTGCTCCACCTTTTCCGATTACAATTCCTGGTTTTGCAGTATATAGATTAACTTTAATGGCTTTTGCTGTTCTTTCGATTTCTGTTTTAGAAATTCCAGCAAGATATAATTTTTTCTTCAAAAATTTACGAATTTTTTGGTCTTCTACTAAATAATCTGCAAAGTTTTTAGAATCTGCATACCATTTAGAATTCCAGTCTTTTATGATTCCAACTCTTACTCCTGTTGGATGTACTTTTTGTCCCATCTGATTTTTAGTCCTCCTTTTCCTTAATTTCTTTCTTTTACTATAATTGTAATGTGACTTGTTCTTTTTCTAATTCTTACTGCTGAACCTTTTGCAGCTGGTCTTATTCTCTTTAATGTTGGCCCTTGATTTGCATAGATTTCAGCAACATATAATTTTTCATGTTTCATATTGTGATTATTTTCAGCATTTGCAATTGCTGATTTTAATAATTTTTCTATGATATCTGATGATGCTTTTGGTGTGAATTTCACAATAGCTAAAGCTTCATCAACATCTTTTCCTCTTATTAAGTCTGCTACGATTTTTACTTTTCTAGCTGATATTCTAGCATAACTTAATGTTGCTTTTGCTTCGTTTATAACGGTTGTTTCTTGCTCTTGCACTTTTCTTACCTCCTATTTTTTATTTGGCCGTCTTTTTGTCTCCTGCATGAC
>CANRLE010000094.1 GCA_947631385.1 uncultured Clostridia bacterium
AAACAGCTTTAGAGGTAGCATAAAAATAATCAATTACATTGTATAGAAAAAGCGGACACTTAATATTGCAATTTATATTCTAAAAAAAAAGTGAAAAATTTCTTGCAAAATAAGAAAAATGTGATATAATATATGAGCTATAAAAAAAGAAAGGATTGAAAACAATGAATTGTAAAGTTGGAAAAACTAAAAATGCAAATGAAGTAAAATTAGAAATAACAATCGAAGCAAGTAAATTTGATGAAGCAATCAAAAAAGTTTACTTTAAAAGTGCAAAATATTTTAATATACCAGGATTTAGAAAAGGAAAGGCACCAATGCAAATAGTAGAAAAATATTATGGAAAAGAAATATTTTACGAAGATGCATTCAATGAAGTAGCACAAGATGCATTAGAAGAAGCAGTAAAAGAAAATAACATAGAAGTAGTAAGTAGACCAGACATTGATATAACACAAATGGAAAAAGGAAAAGATTTGATTTTTACAGCAGTTATGCAAACAAAACCAGAAGCACAACTTGGAAAGTATAAAGGTATAGAAATCAAAAAAATTGAGTATAATGTTACAGACCATGATATAGAACATGAATTAAGCCACATGCAAGAACATAATGCTAGAATGATTTCTATTGAAGACAGACCAGTTGAGAGTGGAGACATTGCTACTATTGATTTTGAAGGATTTGTTGATGGAAAAGCTTTTGAAGGTGGAAAATCAGAAGGACATGATTTAGAAATTGGAAGTAACAGCTTTATTCCGGGATTTGAAGATCAAGTAATTGGTATGAAAATTGATGAGGAAAGAGATATTAAAGTAAAATTCCCAGATGAATACTTTTCAAAAGATTTAGCTGGAAAAGATGCAACATTTAAGGTAAAAGTTCATGAAATAAAGAAAAAAGAATTACCAAAATTAGATGATGAATTTGCAAAAGATGTAAGTGAATTTGATACGCTAAAAGAATTAAAAAATAGTATAAAAGAAAAAATGCAAAAAGAAAATGATGAGAAAGCAAAATATGAAACACAAGAAGCTGTTATAAAAGCTGTTTGTGAAAACATCAAAGTAGAAATTCCATCTGGTATGGTAGAATTAGAAATTGATAATATGATAAAAGACATTGAACAAAGATTATCTTATCAAGGATTAAAATTGGATCAATATCTTCAAATGATGGGAAAAAGCCAAGAAGATATGAGAAAAGAATATGAACCTCAAGCAATGGAAGCAATTAAATCAAGATTAGCTTTAGAAGCTGTTATAAAAGCTGAAAAGATTGAAACAACAGAAAAAGAAATTGATGAAAAAATAAAAGAAATGGCTAAAAATTATGGAAAAGAAAATGATGAAGAATTCCTAAAAAATGAAAATGTAAGAAAATATGTAAAAGAAGGATTAACATCAGAAAAGGCCATGGAATTTTTAGTAAAGAATGCAAAAATGAAATAAAATATAAAGGTTGGGGTGTAAAATCAAAAAGTAAAATTTTATTCCCAACTTTTTGGATTTTAAAGTAATTTGCCATTAAAATGGTAAAAAGTAAAAAGAATTAACAAGGAGGAAAATTATGTTAGAAAAAGATAGTTTAGTACCTTATGTAATAGAGCAAACAAATAAAGGGGAGAGATCTTATGATATCTTTTCAAGATTATTGAAAGATAGAATTATATTTTTAGGGGAGGATGTAAATCCAACAACATCTAGTTTAGTAATTGCACAGTTATTATTCTTAGAGTCAGAAGACCCAGATAAGGATATTAATTTATATATTAATTCACCAGGAGGTTCTATCACAGATGGAATGGGAATTATTGATACAATGAACTATATCAAATGCCCAGTAACTACTATATGTGTAGGAATGGCTGCTAGTATGGGAGCTGCACTTTTAGCTGCTGGTGAAAAAGGAAAAAGATTTGCTACTCCAAATGCTGAAATTTTAATTCATCAACCATTAATTGGTGGAGGTGGAATTTCAGGTCAAGCAACAGAAGTAAAAATTCACGCAGACCACTTAATTAAAACAAGAGAAAAGTTAAATAAATTTTTAAGTGAAAGAACAGGTCAATCTATTGAGACAATTCAAAAAGATACTGAAAGAGATAATTATATGACAGCAGAAGAAGCATTAAAATATGGTCTAATCGATGGTATTATGGACAAAAGAAAATAATAGTAATTATAGAAAAGCGTATTAAAGGAGAGAAGAAAATGGCAAAAAACGATACCCCTAAAAGTGTGAGATGTTCTTTTTGTGGAAAAGCACAAGAAAATGTTAGGAAGATAGTAGCTGGACCGGGAGTATATATTTGTGATGAATGTGTAGAGCTTTGTACTAGCATTATAGAATCTGAATTATATGAAGATGAAAAAGCAGGATATACATTAAATGAGTTAAACGATATTCCAAGTCCAAAAGAAATAAAAAAGGTATTAGATGACTATGTAATTGGGCAGGAAGAAGCCAAAAAAACTTTATCAGTAGCTGTATATAATCACTATAAAAGAATTGCACATGAAGAAAATGCTACTAAAGATGATATAGAAATTCAAAAAAGTAATATTTTATTATTAGGACCAACTGGTTGTGGAAAAACTTTATTGGCAAGAACTTTAGCTAAAATATTAAATGTGCCATTTGCCATAGCAGATGCAACAACATTGACAGAAGCAGGCTATGTAGGAGAAGATGTTGAGAATATCTTATTAAAATTAATACAAGCAGCTGATGGAGATGTGCAAAAAGCAGAAAAAGGTATTATTTATATAGATGAAATTGATAAAATAACAAGAAAATCTGAAAATCCTTCTATTACTAGAGATGTTAGTGGAGAAGGGGTACAACAGGCTTTATTAAAAATTATTGAGGGGACAATTGCTTCTGTACCTCCACAGGGAGGGAGAAAGCATCCAAATCAAGAGTTAATTCAAATAAATACAGAAAATATATTAATCATTTGTGGAGGAGCATTTGAAGGACTAGAAGACATTATTAAAGATAGAACTGGAGAAAAGGCAATTGGATTTGGAAGTCAAATTAAAAGTAAAAAAGAAATTAAGCAATATGAGATTTTTCAACAATTATTACCACAAGATTTATTAAAATTTGGTTTAATACCAGAATTTATTGGAAGATTACCAATTGTAGCAACACTACAAGAGTTAGATAAAGAAGCTTTAATAAAAATATTAGTAGAACCAAAAAATGCATTGGTAAAACAATATCAAAAACTATTTCAAATTGATGAGGTAGAATTGGCATTTAATCAAGAAGCTTTAGAGGCTATCGTTGATAGAGCAATTGAAAGAAAGACAGGGGCTAGAGGACTTCGTTCTATTATAGAAGAAATAATGAGAGATATCATGTATGAAATACCTTCTAATCCAAATATAGAAAAATG
>CANRLE010000095.1 GCA_947631385.1 uncultured Clostridia bacterium
AATAATTATGTCGTTAAAGAACTTGACTATTTAGAAGGGGAAGAGGCAGGACTAAAAAGTGTAACCTTTGAAATACAAGGAGAAAATGCATATGGATATATGAAATCAGAAATGGGAGTACACAGACTAGTTAGAATTTCCCCTTTCGATAGTGGAGGAAGAAGACATACATCATTTGCCTCAATAGAAGTTTTACCAGAAATCACAGATGACATTGAATTAGACATTAATCCAGATGACTTAAGAATAGACACTTATAGAGCATCTGGAGCAGGTGGTCAACACATAAACAAAACATCTTCTGCTGTAAGAATAACACATATTCCAACAAATATTGTAGTTGCATGTCAAACAGAACGTTCTCAAATTCAAAACCGAGAAACAGCAATGAAAATGTTAAAATCTAAATTATTAGATTTAAAAGAGAAAGAACAAAAAGAAAAAATAGAAGATTTGAAAGGTGTTCAAATGGATATTGCATGGGGAAGCCAAATTCGTTCATATGTTTTCTGCCCATATACAATGGTAAAAGACCATAGAACGAATTATGAAGTTGGAAATGTTCAAGCAGTTATGGATGGAGATATTGATGAGTTTATGGAAAGTTATTTAAAAATGAAACTATAAAATGATTATAGCATAAAATATAGAGAGCAGATTTAAAATAAAATCGGCTCTCTATATTATTTTACAAAAGCGAGTGATAAAAATGGACACAATTGTATTAAAATTTGGAGGTAGTTCTGTTGCAGACAATGATAAATTAAAATTAGTTGCAAATAAAATAATTCAATTAAAAAAAGAAGGACATAATGTAGTTGTAGTAGTATCAGCTCAAGGAAAAACCACTGATAGACTAATTGCAGAAGCAAAAGAATTATCTGAGAACACAGAAGATAGAGAAATGGATGTTTTACTTAGTAGTGGTGAACAAATGTCAACAGCAAAATTAAGTATTTTACTAAATGAATTAGGACATAAAGCAATTTCTTTGACAGGTTGGCAGGCTGGGATTTATACAAATAATACTAATCAAAATGCCATTATTGAAAAAATTGATACTACGCGAATAAAAAAAGAATTGAAAGATGGCAAAATAGTAATAATTGCAGGATTTCAAGGAATTAATGAAAAAATGGATATTACAACATTAGGTAGAGGCGGCTCAGATACAACAGCAGTTGCTGTTGCGGCAGCTTTACAAGCTGAAAATTGTTATATTTTTTCTGATGTAGATGGCGTTTATACTACAGATCCAAATAAATTAGAAAAAGCTAAAAAACTAGAAACTCTTTCATATGAAGAAATGCTTGACATCTCTAGCGAAGGGGCAAAGGTTTTGCATAACAGATGTGTAGAGATAGGAGATAAATTTAAAATACCAATTATTACAAAATCTACATTTAATGATAAACAAGGAACTATCATATGTGATAAAATTGAAGAAAATACTATAAAAAGTATTGTTAAAAAAGATATTTCTAGAATATCAATTGTAGGTAATGGCATTATTAGAAATATTTCTAATATAAAAACAGTATTAGATGTTATAGAAGAAAACAAATTAAATATGTTAGAATTTGATGTTTCTGAATCAAAAATGTCGATTTCATTTAAAAATCAAGTATCAGATAAAATATTAAATGATATTCATGCAAAACTTATAAATTAAGTTAAGAGAAAACTTGCAATTATTTATACAAGTTTTCTTTTTTTCGTTCTAAATGAGACAAACCCTGAATATATATAATTTAGCAAGAAAAATATAGGAGGTAGAGGAATATGACAATTGATGAGAGAAAATCAGTTAGCACAGGAGTCATTCAAAACTTAATTTTAGAAAATAGGAGTAAATTAAGTATTTCTGGAGTATTAGATGTTTTAAGTTTTGATGACCAAGTAGTAATACTAGAAACAGAATTAGGACTATTAACTGTAAAGGGCGAGAATATTAGAATAAACAAATTAAGCATTGATACCTCTGAAGTTATTGTTGAAGGAGACATTTCATCTCTAAGTTACAGTGACAAAGAGGCTGACAAATCAAAAGGAAGTTTCATGAGCAAAATATTTAAGTAAAGACTAAAGGAGGAGTCAAATAATGGTTACAAACCAGATGTATTTATTTCTTATATTCATAGTAGATGGTATTTTAATTGGACTATTGTTTGATTTTTTTAGAATTGCTAGAAAGGTATTTCAAACTAGTGATGCAATGACATACATTGAAGACATCTTATTTTGGATTTTAACAGGTTTTATTGTTCTATATTCAATATTTGTCTTTAACAATGGAGAATTGCGCTTATTTATGTTTTTAGGAATCTTATTAGGTGCGTTTATTTATATGCTATGGATTAGTTCTTATATAATAAAGATTAATGTAAAAATAATAAATTTTATAAAAAAAGTTTTATCAATAATTCTTACTCCATTTCATTTTGTATTTATTAATATAAGGAAAAGTTTTACAAATTTCTACATAAAAATAGGCAATCTTTTAAAAAAGTCAAAAAAAGAAAAAAATATTGTAAAAAATTGAAAAAAGATGAAGGATTTTTTTAAGATTTGTAGAATATATAATTATGATATCCGAAAGGATTAATGCAAAAAAAATAGGAGAATACTGATGAGAAAGAGAAAGAAATTATATAAAAAACTACTTATAGTTTTAGTAGCTGTATATGTAGTTTTTACATTAGTTAATCAACAAAAATCTTTAAATCAATATGATAAAGATAAAGAAAAATTGTTAGCTCAAGTTAAAGAAGAAGAGCAGTATAAGGAAAAATTAGCAAAGGAAAAAGAAGATGTAACTTCTTTGGATTTTATTGAGCAAATGGCAAGAGAAAAATTAGATATGTATTATCCTAATGAAAGAGTATATATTGATAGAGGAATGTAAGAATTGAGGATTGAGGATTTGGGGACGGCCCCATAATCCTTATTTTAATTTTAGAGTTAACCCCCAGCTATGCTCAATGTCAACAACTTAAGAAAATAAGCAAAGTTATTTTAAAATCTTTTGCTTATTTTCTTAAGTTGTTGATATTGAGTTATACTTGAGGATAATTATTATAAAAAGTTTACATTTTGGACTTATAAATGGAACTTACCTATAAGTGTCATAACAAGTCATTTTCTTTAATAATCTGTATTAGATGAGATTATAAAAAAGGAGTTGATGCAAATAGTGAATAAAGATAAGAAAGAAATGAAAAGCGATAAGATAGAATTTAATACATATTGTATTTTTACAGAAGAAAAGCAAGAGATTAGTCAGACAATAGGTTTAATTTTTAAGGATTATTTAGAAAATTTGAAAATTAAAAAGTAATTATTCAAAAGTATTTGCAAAA
>CANRLE010000096.1 GCA_947631385.1 uncultured Clostridia bacterium
GCCAACATGCTAGCCTCGGCTAAGGTTAAATCTTTTGGCTCCTTTTGATAATAGCCCATACTAGCATCATAAATACAGTAATAGCCATCACCAAAATAAGAAGAATTTACATATAAAGCAAAAATTTCATTTTTGCTATAATTTTTTTCTAAATCATAAGCAGCAAAAATTTCACCGAGTTTTCTTACAATTGTTTTATCTTGATTAAAAATAACATTTTTTGCAACTTGTTGTGTAATAGTACTTCCACCTTCATCAAATTCTCCATCACGAATATTGGTATAAAATGCTCTAGCTATACCTATTGGGTCAATAGCACCATGTTCATAATAGCGATGATCTTCTACTGCAATAACAGCATTAATATAATTTTCTGGCAATTCAGCGAATGACATGTAGTGTTCCTTTTTCGTTATTTCTTGTACTCGACTAATTAATGGCTTTTCTTTTAAAGTGTTTGAATAATAGCCGAATCCAATGAAAAACACTATGCTGGCAATAATTACAAAAACAAGTAATAATATTAATAATATCTTTCTAAATATTTTCATAAATACCTCATTTCTAATGTTATTATACAATAAATGTGGAGATAATGGAATAGAATTCATAAAAAATTAAGAATGAAACTTAATAAGTAAACTCTTTACAAAAAAATATGCATATGATAAAATTCTAATTAATAAAATATAACTATATTTTATTGATTAGTAATACCTAAAGAGGTGGAGAAAATGAAAAAATTTACAAAAATGCATGGGCTAGGGAATGATTACGTTTATATGGATGCAATTCATCAAACCATAGAAAACGAATCATCACTAGCTCAATTTGTTAGTAACAGACATTTTGGAATTGGTTCAGATGGATTAATTTTAATATGCAAAAGTGATATAGCAGACTTTAAAATGAGAATATTTAATAGCGACGGAAGTGAAGCAGAAATGTGTGGAAATGGTATACGTTGTGTTGGAAAATTCGTATATGATAAGGGATTAACCGATAAAACAACAGTTACTATAGAAACACTAGCTGGAATAAAAACTCTATTATTAAATGTAGTAGATGGAAAAGTTGAAACAGTTAGAGTTGACATGGGAGAGCCAATTTTAGCACCAGAAAAAATACCAGTCATGGCAATTGAAGAACCGGTACAGAATTTAAAAGTAAAAGCATCAGATAAAGAATTTACATTTACATGTGTATCAATGGGAAATCCTCATGCCATCACAGTAGTAGAAGATGTAAGTAACTTTGATGTCTCAAAATATGGAAAAATTATAGAAACGGCATCTGTATTTCCAAACAAAACGAATGTTGAATTTATTGAGATTTTAGATAAGGAACATATAAAAATGAGAGTATGGGAAAGAGGTGCAGGAGAAACTTTAGCATGCGGAACTGGTGCATGTGCAACAGCAGTTAGTTGTTATTTAAATCAGTTAACAGGAAGACATACATATGTTGAACTATTAGGGGGAACTTTAGAAATAGAATGGAATGAAGAAGATAATCATATTTATATGACAGGACCAGCAACAACTGTATTTGAAGGAGAAATTTAGGAGGGAGAAAATGAGTTATATTAATGAAAATTTTTTAGAATTGCAGGATAGTTATTTGTTTTCAACAATAGCTAAAAAAGTAGCAAAATTTACTGAAGAAAATCCAGACAAAAAAATAATAAAATTGGGAATAGGAGATGTTACAAAGCCAATTGTACCAGCATGTTTGGAAGCAATGCATAAAGCAGTAAATGAGATAGGAACAGCAGAAGGATTTAAAGGATATGGACCAGAGCAAGGATATGATTTTTTAAGAAAAGCAATTGTGGAAAATGATTATAAACAAAGAGGAATAGAAATAGAAGAAGATGAAATATTTGTATCAGATGGAGCAAAATGTGACTGTGGTAACATTGTAGATATTTTTGCTAAAGATAATAAAGTAGCTATAACAGACCCAGTGTATCCAGTATATTTAGATACTAATATTATGTCTGGAAGGGAAATCACTTATTTACCAGTAACTGCAGAAAATAATTTTAAACCAGAATTACCAAAAGAAAAAGTTGACATGATTTATTTATGTTTTCCAAATAATCCGACAGGAACAGTATTAGAAAAAGAAGAACTAAAAAAATGGGTAGACTATGCAAGAGAAAATAAATCTATTATTTTATATGATTCAGCATATGAAGCTTTTATTACAGAAGAAAACATACCACATAGTATTTATGAAATAGAGGGAGCAAAAGAAGTAGCCATTGAATTTAAGAGTTATTCAAAAACAGCAGGATTTACTGGAGTTAGATGTGCATATGTAGTCATACCAAAACAATTAAAAGGATACACTAAAGCAGGAAAAGAAGTAAGTTTGAATCAATTATGGAATAGAAGAACTTGTACTAAATTTAATGGAGTTTCTTATATTGTTCAAAGGGCAGCAGAGGCAACATATTCACCTGAAGGCAAAAAACAAATTGAAGAAAATATTAAATTCTATTTAGAAAATGCTAAAATTATTAAGCAAGGATTAGAAGAAGCGGGATTTACAGTATATGGAGGAGTTAACTCACCATATATTTGGCTAAAAGTCCCAGAGGGAATGACATCTTGGGAATTTTTTGACAGACTATTAGAAGAAGTAAACATAGTAGGAACACCAGGAAGTGGATTTGGCCCACATGGAGAGGGATATTTTAGATTAACAGCTTTTGGAACAAAAGAAAATTCAATAGAAGCAATGAATAGAATAAAAAGAACAAATATTCGATAAAAGTATTGACTTTTTAACTTAATATTTATATAATAAGCAAAGTAAAAATAGAAATGGAGAAAAAAATGAAAGACACATATTTGAAACTATTAAAAACAGTAAAAAGAGAAGGAATAGAAGAATTAATAAATTTCTTAGAGAAATCAGATTTCTTTATAGCACCAGCAAGTACAAGATTTCATGGAGACCATGAAGGGGGATTAGTAGAACATAGTTTAAAAGTTTATGAGATTTTAAAGCATAAAGTTGAACATTGTATACTGCCAATAGACATACCAGAGGAATCAATTATAATAATTGGGTTATTACATGACATTTGTAAAACTAATTTTTATAAAGTAGACTATCGAAATGCAAAAAATGCATTAGGAGTATGGGAGAAAGTACCATATTATACTATTGATGACA
>CANRLE010000097.1 GCA_947631385.1 uncultured Clostridia bacterium
CTTCTCCTATGTGAACTGCTTTACCTATCTCGAATTTTTGATTTTTTCTTCATAAATGATTGGAGTCGCTAGCCTTGCCAATCTCACATAAACAGGTCCATTTATTTTACTAATTTCTTGTATTGCCCATTTTGTTTGTATATCATCAGAAGGAGAAATAACTATCATATTTGGTAATGTTCTCATTAAAGATAAATCTTCTAGCATCTGGTGTGTTGCACCATCTTCGCCTACTGTAATGCCTGCATGAGTTGCACATATTTTTACATTTAATTTTGGATAACAAATACTATTTCTAATCTGATCATAAGCCCTTCCAGCAGCAAATACAGCAAAAGTACTACAATAAGGAATTTTGCCACAAGTAGATAATCCTCCAGCAGTTCCAATCATATTAGCTTCTGCTATTCCCATATCGAAAAATCTATCTGGAAACTCTTTAGCAAATAAATCTGTTTTTGTTGCTCCAGACAAATCAGCATCTAATACCACAATTTGGTCATTTTTTTTGCCTAATTCTAGTAAAGCTTCCCCATAACTTTGACGTGTTGCTTTTTTCTCATCTTTATTCATTTTCGTTCCTCCTCTTATCTTCTTAAATCTTCTATTGCTTGATTAAACTGTTCTTCATTAGGTGCTTTTCCATGCCAGCCTGCCTGATTCTCCATAAAAGATATTCCTTTTCCTTTTACAGTTTTCGCTATAATACAAGTTGACTTTCCTTTTACATTTTTAGCAACTTCTAAAGCATTTATTATTTCTTCTATGTCATGACCATTTATTTTTATAATCTCAAAGCCAAAACTTCTAAATTTTTCATCAATTGGATAAGAACTCATTACCTCTTCTATAGTTCCATCAATTTGCAAATTATTATTATCAATTATTACACACAAATTATCTAATTTATATTTATTTGATGCCATTGCTGCTTCCCAAACTTGTCCCTCTTCAATTTCTCCATCACCTAAGATACAATAAACTCGATAATCCTTTTTATTCATCTTTCCTGCTATTGCCATACCATTAGCACAAGACAAGCCTTGTCCCAAAGAACCAGTTGTCATATCTACTCCCGGTACTTTGTTCTTATCTGGATGTCCTTGTAGATAACTATCAATATTTCTAAATGTTTTTAAATCTTCTACTGGAAAAAATCCTCTATTTGCCAAACAACTATACAAAGCTGGTGAACAATGTCCCTTTGACAACACTAACCTGTCTCTATCCTCCCAGTTTGGATTTTGTGGATTGATATTCATTTCTTTAAAGTATAATACTGTTAATATGTCTGCTATAGAAAGAGAACCCCCCGGATGTCCAGATTTTGCATAATATACCTCATTAATAATATCTTCTCTTATATGTCTAGATTTTTCTTGTAATTCTTGTATATTCAAATTTTCCAAAATTACTCACCTCTCTATTTTTATTATGACCATTTTATCCTTTTTCATCAAATCTTGTCAAGCTTGTTCTACTTTACTATTCATTATCATAAAATGTTGTTATATCAATCATATTAATTGAAAGGACTGATTATATGATAGAAAGCTATATAAAAGAACATAAACAAGAAATTATCAAAAAGACACAAGAATTAGTACAAATACCCAGTATTATATCTCCTTCCAATAATCCCTATTATCCATTTGGAAAAGCTATTCACAATGCTTTAGTATATACATTAAACCTCGGAGAAAGTTTAGGATTTCGAACTAAAAATGTAGACGGATATTGTGGGTATATTGAATTTGGCGAAGGTAAAGAATTAATTGGAATCATTGGTCATTTAGATGTTGTACCAGAAGGCAAAAATTGGACTTACCCACCTTTTGCTGGACATATAGTCAATAACAAAATTTATGGTAGAGGTGCTATTGATGATAAAGGTCCTGTTATTAGTTCTTTATATGCCATGAAAGCAGTAATGGAAACATGTAAAATACATAAGCGAGTAAGATTAATTTTAGGACTAAATGAAGAAAATGATTGGAAATGTATTCAGTATTATAAAGCACACGAAGAAAGTCCTACTGTTGGTTTTAGCCCAGATGCTGATTTCCCTTGTATTTATGCAGAAAAGTCTGTATTTACATTCTATTTAAAAATGGACTATTCTAATTTTTTGCAAGAAGATATCATCATAAATGACATTTGCACCTTTGATAATGCCATTAATGTTGTTCCAAAAATTTGTAGCACAACTCTAAAAATTAATCCTTCTAAAATAGCAATGCAAGACTTTATACAAAATTTACGATGCATTATCGAAGAAACTAATTTTGAAATTGACATTTACAAAATAGATGAAGAAAACATAAAACTTACCTCACATGGTATTCAAAGTCATTCTGCTCATCCAGATTTAGGAGTAAATTCAATTTCGCGATTAATTATAGTCTTATCTAAAATATTTAAACTTTATAATCTTAATATTGAATTATTTGATTTTTTTGAAAAATATATAAATACACAATATAATGGTGAGAATCTAGGAATTGCGTTTGAAGACGAATCTGGAAAACTTACCTTAAATGTTGGAGATTTTTCTTTAAAAAATAATTTTATACAAATTGGATTGAACTTACGTGTTCCAATTACCCAAAATGGAATTGAAATTGGAAATAATTTTATAAAATATACTAGCCCATATTTAAATGTGGATTTTGACATTGAAAGCTACAAACCTTCTTTATATATTTCAAAAGACAATAAATTAGTAAAAACTCTTTGTAATGTATATAATGAAGAAATGTCTTCAAATATGGAACCAATTGCAATTGGTGGTGCAACTTTTGCTCGTGCATTTGATAACTGTATATCATTTGGTCCAAATTTTCCTGACGATATTGATATGTGTCATAAAACTGATGAATTTATTGACATTGATAAATTGCTTCTTTCATGTAAATTATATGCCAAAGCTATTCTAGCTTTAGACAAAATATAAAAAAACTCCCCCGCCTTAGCCGTCAGCTGCCTTGAATTTTTAAGGACCTGTTCCTACAAACAGGTGGGTGCCTACCTAAATACTCATGGGC
>CANRLE010000098.1 GCA_947631385.1 uncultured Clostridia bacterium
ACTCTTACTAGTTCTACTTTTTCTACTAATGGTGAATGTACTAAAAATGTTTTTTCAACACCTACACCATAAGAAATTTTTCTAACTGTAAATGTTTTGTTAACTCCTCCTCCTTGTACTTTCATGATAATTCCTTCAAATACTTGGATTCTTTCTTTATTTCCTTCTTTTATTCTTACGTGTACTCTTACTGTATTACCAACTTTTAATTCTGGTATTTTATTTTTTAATTGTTCATGTTCAATAGATTTTATAATATCCATTTTAGAATTCCTCCTTCTTTCTTATTGCAATGAGCGGTACTCTTTCAGTACTTCGATTGCTTATTTTTTAATAAATCTGGTCTTTTCTTTTTAGTCATCTCGATGGATTTTTCATCTCTCCATTTTTCTATATTTTGATGATGTCCTGTCAACAATATGTCTGGAACTGATTCTCCTTCAAATACTTCTGGTCTTGTATATTGTGGATATTCTAGTAGTCCATTTGAAAAACTTTCTTCTTGTGTAGAGTTTTGTTTTAAAACTCCTTCTACATATCTACTTACACTATCAATTAGTACCATGGCTGGAATTTCTCCACCAGTTAATACATAGTCTCCAATAGATATTTCTTCATCCACTATTTTATCTAAAACCCTTTGATCTATTCCTTCATAATGTCCACATAATAGAATAAGATGATTTTCTTTACTTAACCTTTCAACTATTTTTTGGTTTAAAGTATGCCCTTGTGGTGATAAATAAATAACTTTTGCATTTTCATGTTCTATTGATTTATAAGCATCATATACAACATCTGGTTTCATAATCATGCCTGCACCACCACCATATGGAGTATCATCTACTTTTTTGTGTTTATCTTTTGAAAAATCTCTAATATTAATTAAATTAACTTCTATTAGTTTTTTTTCTATCGCTCTTCCTAAAATGCTTTGTTTTACTGGTTCAAACATTTCTGGGAAAAGTGTTAAAACATCAAATTTCATTTTTTCCTCCATATATTACATTAAACCGGGAATTAAGTGTACTGTTATTCTTTTCTTGTCTAGGTTTACATCTTTTAAAACATCTGGTATCCCAGGCAAAAGAATTTGTTTTCCTAATTCATTTTTTACGACATATACATCGTTACTTCCTGTATTAAAAATATCTTCAACTTCTCCAAGTAACTGTCCCTCATCTGTATAAACCTCTAATCCAATTAAATCTACAATATAATAGACTCCTTCTTCTAAAGGTTCTTCCTTTTCTCTATCTACTAATAAATAGCTTTGTCTTAACAAATTAGCTTCTTCAGGAGTATTAATACCTTTGAGTTTCATTAGTACCATATCTTTATGATACTTTACTTCTTCAACCTCATATTCTTTTCTAGCTGTTTTATTTTCGATATATACTGTTTTCAATTTATCAAATCTTTTAATATCATCTGTAAATGGTTTGATTTTTATCATACCCTTTATACCAAAGGTATTTACAATTTGACCAATTTCAAGATACTTTGTCATTTTCTAAACTCCCATTATCCAATAAATTCAACAGAAACTCTTTTTTGTTCCTTCGCTGCTACTGCTTTCATGACAGTTCTAATAGACTTTGCAAGTCTTCCTTGCTTTCCTATTATTTTGCCCATATCACCTTCAGCAACTTTAACTTCAAAGACGATGGATTTTTCTCCTTCTAATTCTTTGATGTCAACAGCTTCCTTATTATCAACTAAATTTAAAATAATAGTTTCTAATATATCTTTCATCTTTGTATTCATCTCCTTATGCTTTTTCGATTAGTGCTTTTACTGTGTCTGTTGGTTTTGCACCATTTTTTATCCATTTTTCTACTTTTTCTTTATCTAATACTATTGTTGCAGGATCTGTCATTGGGTCATATGTTCCTAATTGCTCTATAATTTTACCATCTCTTGGGCTTCTTGAATCTGCTACTACAATATGATAAAATGGAGCTTTTTTCTTTCCTTGTCTTTGTAATCTGATTTTTACCATTCTTTTCACCTCCACACGCTATCCTATATTTTATAAATATAAAAAATTAATAACATATTAAAATTTAAAGTTTCTTAAGGTGTTTTCATCAATTCCATTTAGTAATTTCTTCATTCCACCTTTATTACTTTGCATTTTTTTCATCATTTTTTGAGTCATTTCAAAAGACTTAATAAATTTGTTGATATCTTGTACTGTCGTTCCACTTCCTCTTGCAATTCTCTGTCTACGACTTGCATTCAAAAGTCTTGTGTCCCTTTTTTCTTCTTTTGTCATTGAACATATAATTGCTTCAATTCTTACAAATTCTTTGTCATCTACTTTTAAATCTTTTATTTTGTTCATTCCTGGTATCATTTTTAATAAAGAAGAAAATGACCCCATTTTTTTAACTTGTCGTAATTGTGCTAAATAATCGTCTAAGTCTAATTCTTTTTTCTTTAATTGCTTTTCTAATTTTTCTGCTTCTTCTATATCAAATGCCTCTTCTGCTTTTTCAATGACTGATAAAATGTCTCCCATGCCTAAGATTCTTTGTGCCATTCTGTCTGGATGAAATGTTTCAATGTCACTTAGCTTTTCTCCAGTTGCTGCAAATTTAATTGGTTTCCCTGTTACTTTTTTAACAGATAATGCAGCACCACCTCTTGTGTCACCATCTAATTTAGTTAGAACAACACCATCAATACCAAGTGCTTCATTGAATTTCTCAGCTACATTTACAGCATCTTGACCTGTCATACTATCAACTACTAATAAAATTTCATGTGGTTTAATTCCACTTTTTAAGTTTTTTAATTCATCCATTAATGCTTCATCAATGTGCAAACGTCCTG
>CANRLE010000099.1 GCA_947631385.1 uncultured Clostridia bacterium
CTTTTGTCCTTTTCCTTTTGATTTAAATATTTGAAGTGGGTCTAATAAATAACCTGAAAAGTCTTTTTTTATTTCAAAAGTTGGTACTGGAATAACATGCTTTCCTTCTGTTACTCTAATTCTTCTTGCTGTCTCCATTTCTGTTTCTGTTGCCACATCAGTAATATAAATAATCTCTTCTATTTCTGGCAATCCCAAATTAGCAGCAATTTTTTGTACCATTCCATCTGAAGTTCCTAAAATCAAAATACTTTGTGGTTTGTATTTTTTTAAAGCCTTTATAATTTCTTCTTTTTCCTCATCTTCATAAAAAAGCGCATGTCTAACAGTTGCAACTTTTGTTGGCGCTTTTTTAGCAGATTCTCCTGCTATTACTTCATTATCTTTTATTAATAGTCCATCATCAATAATAAAATGTGTGTCTTTTTCTCCTGCTACCATTTGTGCTCTATAACTTTTTCCTGTCCCAGATGGACCTACAAATGCATATACTTTCATTTTATTAGCAAACATCATCTATTTTCTCCTCGCGGATTTGGGGACGGCCCCATAATCCTTATATTTTATTTAAATTTTTTCTTCTTAGCTGTCCGACATGCTGCTTCTATATCTGAACCTAGCTCTCTTCTTATTGTTGCTACAATTCCATGGTCATTCAAATAATCTCTAAATTTCATAACATTTTCAATTGAACTTTTATTGTATTGACCATTTTCAATCTTGTTAATTGGTATTAAATTAACATGGCATAACATTCCTTTTAATAGCTTTACTAATTCTTTCGCATCTTCTAAATTATCATTATTGTCTTTTGCCAAGGCATATTCAAATGAAATTCTTCTATTGGTTTTTGCTATATAATCTCTACATGCTTGTAATAGTTGTTCTATTGGATATATTTTGTTTACTGGCATCATACTGCTTCTTTTTTCATTATTTGTTGCATGTAGGGAAATTGATAATGTACATTGTATATTTTCTTCTGCTAATTTATAAATTTGTGGTACTAATCCACTTGTTGATACACTTATATGTCTTGCTCCAATGTTTAAACCCTTAGGGTGATTTATCTTTCTAATAGCATTTACTACATTGTCATAATTGTCCAATGGTTCTCCAATTCCCATAAATACTACGTTTGAAACTCTTTCTCCTGTATCTTGTTCCACTTTTATAATTTGCTCTACTATTTCTCCACTAGTTAAGTTTCTAATAAAGTTAATCCCTGTTGAAGCGCAAAATTTGCATCCCATTTTGCATCCAATTTGTGTAGATACACATACACTATTACCATGATGATATTTCATTAAAACTGTTTCTATTGCGTTTCCATCTAAAACATCAAATAAATATTTTATGGTTCCATCTTTTGATTCTTGTTTTCTTAAAATTTTAAAGTTGCATATATTATAATTTGATTTCAATTTTTCCCTTAATTCTAATGATAGATTTGTCATGTCATCAAATGTTTGTACTTTCTCTGTGTATAACCATTGACATATTTGCTCTGCTCTATATGGTTTTTCTCCTATTTCTTTTAGTTGTTCTTTTAAGTCTTCTAATGAATAATCTTTTATGTTTTTCATTTTTACACTATCCTTTATATTTTTGAATGTTTTTTCCTATTTCTTTCGGTATAATAATTTTTGTTTCTATCGCTGGTCTTTTAGGCATAATTAAATTGTCTAATCTTTGTATCATTTTATAATCTTTTTTAAAGATTATAAACCAAAGACTTTTTCTAATTTTATCATATATGGTTTCTTTTCTTATGACTAAGCTTGTTTCTATTAGATTAGACATATTTTTTCTCCTAATATTATTTACTTATCTATTATACTAAAAATTTTTCTTATTTTCAACATATCATATCTATAAAAAATAATACAAGTATCAAATTGTTAATCTGATACTCGTACTAGTTTTAACATACCTGCATTTCTTTTTTTATTTTTTCTAATTGTTTTTTATCAATTTTTGTCATATCAATTATAAATTCATCACTTGTTTTTCTTTTTATCATTTCTTTTACAATTTGTATCATTTTTTGTTCTTTTCCTTTTTCTTCTGCTATTCTGTCTTTTTCTCTTCTCTCTTCTAATACCTCTATAAATAATCTTTCAAAATTTGTCATGTTTTCCTCTCCTCCTTTTTCTTCCATTAATTTTTTATATCTTTCTATTTCTTCTTTATCCAATTTCTTTCGTATATCATTTGAGTATGTTAACATGATTTTTATACATCTCATTTCTTCTTCTGTTAATCCTTTTTTTACTAGTTTTTCTATTACTTCATTGAATTCGTCTTTCGTCTTTATCTTTTCAAATAACAATGCTTTCGATAGTTCTGTCTTTTCTTCTATTAATTCTTCTATGCTATAATCATTTATATCTACTAGGTTATACTTTGGATATTCCAATTCTTTGATATTTTCATATTTTTCCTGTTTTTCACTTATGCTTTGAGGTACATCCCACTTTTTTCTTCCTGTATATAGTACAATTGGACATATTAGTGGGTATT
>CANRLE010000100.1 GCA_947631385.1 uncultured Clostridia bacterium
GATAAAGATGCAATTCATACTCGTTTAGCAGATGAAGCAATTTGTATTGGACCAGCAAATCCACGGGAAAAGCTATTTAAATATTAAGAATATTATTGAAGCTGCTAATATAACAAAAGCTGACAGCATTCATCCTGGTTTTGGATTTTTATCAGAAAACAGTCAATTTGCTAAAATATGTGAAGAATCAAATATAAAATTTATAGGACCATCTTATAAAGTAATTGAGTTAATGGGAAATAAATCAAATGCTAAAGAATTAATGAAATCAGCAGGTGTTCCAGTTATACCGGGTTCTGAAGGAAGTGTAAAAGGTTTAAAAGATGCAATAAAAATAGCAAGTGAAATTGGATATCCTGTTATGTTAAAAGCAGCAGCTGGTGGAGGCGGAAAAGGAATTCGTATAGTAAATGCACCAGAAGAATTAGAAAACAATTATAATATTGTAAAACAAGAAGCAAAGCTTTCTTTTAATGATGACGAAATATATATAGAGAAATTTATTAGAAATCCAAGACATGTAGAAATTCAAATTTTGGCTGATGAGCAAGGAAATATAATACATTTAGGAGAAAGAGACTGTTCTATTCAACGTAAAAATCAAAAAATAATTGAAGAAACACCTTCAACTGCTATAGATGATAAATTAAGAAATAAAATGGGAGAAGCAGCTATTAAAGCAGCTAAGGTAGCAGGATATACTAGCTGTGGAACAATTGAATTTTTAGTTGATAGTGATAAAAATTTCTATTTTATGGAGATGAATACAAGAATTCAAGTAGAACATCCAATTACTGAGGAAAGAACGGGAATTGATATTGTAAAAGCTCAAATTCGAATTGCAGCAGGAGAAACATTGAAAATTAAGCAAAAAGATGTTGAATTTAGAGGACATAGTATGGAATGCAGAATTAATGCAGAAAACCCAAGTAAAGGATTTATGCCATGCCCGGGGACAATTACAGGGCTAAACTTACCGGGCGGAAATGGAGTTAGGATAGATACAGCAATTTATGAAGGGTACACTATACCACCAAATTATGATTCTATGATTGCTAAGGTTATAACACATGGAAATACCAGAAATGAAGCTATCAGTAAAATGAAAAGAGCTTTAGAAGAAACCGTAATTGAAGGGGTAGATACTAATATAGATTTTTTATTTGAAATTATAAGAAATCCTAACTTTATTCGTGGAAACTTTGATACATCTTTTATTGAAAGGGAAATTAAGTTATGATTGTAGATAAAATAAAAAAAAGGGAAACAACAGCCAAAAGAACGGAGAATAAGGTAGACATACAAGTTGGCAAATGGGTAAAGTGTGATAAATGCAAAGAAATACTATATAAGGAAGCTGTAGGAGAAAATAGTGGAATTTGTCCTAATTGTGGTGCTTATTTTAGAATGCATATTAATAAAAGATTAGAAAGTATTATAGATAAAGATACTTATCGAAGATTTGATTTAGATATTGATACAACAAATCCACTAGAATTAGAAGATTATCCAAAGAAAATAAAACAATTAAGAGAAAAAACAGGAATTCAAGAAGCTGTTAGTTGTGGAAAAGGAAAAATTAAGGGTGAAGAAGTAGTAATTTGTGTAATGGATAGTGGATTTTTGATGGGTAGCATGGGAGTCGTAGTAGGAGAGAAAATTACATATGCCATTGAAAAAGCAATTGAATTAAGATTACCATTAATTATTTTCTGTGTTTCTGGTGGTGCTAGAATGCAAGAAGGGATAATATCACTTATGCAAATGGCAAAAACAACAGTAGCAATTAATAAGTTGAATGAAGCTGGATTATTGTATATTTCTGTTTTAACAGATCCAACGTACGGAGGGGTAACTGCATCGTTTGCTAGCCTTGCAGACATTATTTTAGCAGAGCCGGGAGCTATGATAGGATTTGCAGGTCAAAGAGTAATTGAACAAACAATTGGAGAAAAATTACCAGAAGGTTTTCAAACAGCAGAGTTTTTGCTAGAACATGGTTTTATTGATAAGATAGTAGAAAGAAAAGATTTAAAAGAAACACTACATCAATTAATTCAATTTCATAAATAATGACTTAGGAGGAATAATAATGAGTGATTTAACTGCGTGGGAAAAGGTCGAAATAGCAAGAAATCCTAAAAGAAAAACAGCACTAGATTATATAGAAAAAATCTTTGATGATTTTATAGAATTACATGGAGACAGACATTTTAAAGATGATAAGTCTATTGTATGTGGTTTAGCTAAGATAGGAAATCAAAACTATACAGTAATAGCAGAGCAGAAAGGAAGAACGACTAAGGAAAATATAGAAAGAAATTTTGGCATGCCAACACCAGAAGCTTATAGAAAAGGCATTCGATTTATGCGGGCAAGCAGAAAAGTTTAAAAGACCAGTAATTACTTTTATTGATACTAAAGGAGCATATCCGGGAATTGGAGCAGAAGAAAGAGGACAACGGAGAAGCAATTGCAAGCTCAATGTTAGGGCTTGCTAAATTAAAAGTA
>CANRLE010000101.1 GCA_947631385.1 uncultured Clostridia bacterium
TAGAAGTAAGTGTAATTGAATGACTATGTGCTTGTCCTGTTCCTGTTGCTGATGTTGTTGTGTTTTCGATTGAGACTGTATTACTTATATCTCCTGCTGGTATTACTGTATGAGTATGCTCTCCTGCTGTGGTAGTTGGTCTAATTCCTGAAGTCGCAGCACTTGATGAATAAATTCCAGCAATTTGCGCAACTTGACAAGTTGGTGAAGTTGGGCTACTGTATTGAGAATTGACTGGCGTAGCACCATATTCACATATTGGAATATGTGAATGGTTTCCGTTAGCTGAAGTAGTAGAAGATCTTCCTGAAAATGTACTTGTTACAGTTATTTTGGGCGATATAGTATGTGTATGACTTGGCATTTGATCAGCTGTTATTGCTACACCTGCAGTTGAAGTAGCTGATTTATCATATGTATGTGTATGGCTTGGTATTTGATTTATAGTAAGTGCTACTCCTTCAGTTGCTGTTGCTGATTTTGAATAAGTATGAGTATGTTTTCCTGCTGCAGATGTCGAACCTGAAAGTGCTGGTATTGAATGACTGTGACTTGGTAATTGTGCTTCGCTTAAAGTTATATTTTTTTGACCTCCTGTTTTTTCTACTATATTAAATTCTGTTTGGTTCTCATCTAGTCCAACTAGTGTTTTTCCTTTTCCATATCTCTCCCATGTTCCTCCTAAAAATTCACTTGGATCTGTTGAATTCGTTGATATGTATATGCTTCCTACTGGATACATTTTTAATTTCTCTTGTTCTAATAGTTTCAATAATTCTCCATATGTTGGATATTCATTTGACTCTAATACTTCTTGATATGCTTGCTCCATCTTTGCTTGACTTACTTCATAATTCTCACTTATTTTTGCTGTTTCTTTTTCTTGACTTGCATTTTTGTTCATTAATCCCACATTTATTAATAGTACATTTGCTAGTAAAAACATACATATTACTACTGTGAATAATGTTATTGCTCCTCTTTCCTTTTTTATCATGGTAATTCCCCCTTTTCTTTTTATGTAATATTGTTATATCTTATTTACCATATTTATACCATAATTGATTTAATATTTGCAAGTCCTTTTTTAAAATAAATTATTAAACTAGTATTCTATTCCATCACACAAGTTATATACTTTTTGATATCCAAGCTTTTCTAATTGCTTTTGTGCTTTTTGGCTTCTATGACCTGTACTACAATAAACAATAATCATTTGTGATTTGTCCTGTAACATAGTACTAGCCAACTTTTTTATTTCATACTCTGGCAATGAGACAGCACCTTCTAAATGACCTTCTTCGTATTCTTGTGGACTTCTGACGTCTAATAGGATTGCTCCTTGTTTAATCATTTTTTCTAATTGTTCTCTATTAATTTCTGTTTTGCAACAGCAACGATTTCTATCTAATATATACTTAAATTTGTGTAACATTTTTCTTTCTCCTTTATTTTATTATATGATTTTTTGACATTTTTCGTCAGCTTTTTTTCCTTATTTTACCATTACATTACAACAATGTTTCAGAAGTATTACAATTATGTATCCTTTTCGTTTTTATGTTTCCTATTTTTTTTGAGTACGTGATTTTTAAATGTTGATACTTTTATGTGGAAACTGTGGATAACTTTGTGAATAACTTTAATTTACTCATTTTTAATTCATAAGTTGTTCACAGTTTAAGTTGGTTACTATAATTTTTTTGTCTTATTTTTATATCTATTACTTTTTATGTGCACCTTTTTTTGTTTGTTTCAAGAAAATGGAAAAAGTCTAAAATTATTTAAATTACTAAATATTTTAGACTTTTTACTTTTTCTTCCATATGACATAATGTATTAAAAGCATATCCAATAAATGAAAGCAATGATTTCTAATATTGTAATGAGTGGAAAACCTATTACAAAGTTAAGTTTTTGTGTTTTGTGTCTAAAAGTATACATTCCTGCTGTAGTGCCAACTCCTCCTCCCAATGCTGTAATTAGAAATAAAGTTTTTTCTGGTATTCTCCATGACCCTTTTATCGCTTTTCTTTTGTCTAGCCACATGATAAAAAATCCAAATAAATTTATTATTAATAAGTAGATTAAAAGGTTTTGTACTGTGAATATCTCTTCTAAATATGTATTGTTTTGTTGAATCATTTTTATTTCCTTTCTTGTATAGATTTTAAATCTTTGTTTTCAATTTTGTCTTGACGATAAGATTCTATTTTGAATTCATTTTTCTTATCAAATTTTATTTGAATTACTTTGGTGAAGTTTTCTTCACATGGTGCACCGTATTCATTGATTATTATGCTTGCTTCATATTGATTTAAGGTGTCAAATATATTCATGAAGCCCATTCCTGTACCACCGTTGTCTGCATGAGTTGTACTTGGCTTTATTCCTAAGTTTGATAAAGTTTCTAGTTCAAACTCTATACCAGAGTCGTATACGTATAGACTGTATATTCCGTCTATTATTCCTAGTCTTACTAGGATACTTTTATTGGTATTTTCTGAATAATTGATTGCAATTATAGCATTTTTTATTAAGTCTGCTAGTAATATTTCTAGTTTGTCTTTGCCAATGTGATTGTTTACCATGTAATGTATGTTGCCATTTATTTGAAGTTGAAAGTCTATTTTGTTTTTAATGCATTCTGCTTGCATGTATGATAACATGTCATCTATTTCTGGTATGTCTGTTTTTGCTAGTTCTATTACTGTTTCTTGTTTTATATCTTTTGCTATGTTTTCTATTCTGTCTTTTAGGTTATTTTCGTTTGCTATTTCTGTGTTTAACATTAGTTTGTTGAGTTTGTATTCTAGTGATTTTTGCTTGTGTGCTATTGAATGACTGGTTTTACTGAAGTTTAAGTTTTCTTTTTCTAGCTTTTCTACTTCTTCTTTTTTCTTGGCTAGTTCTTCTTTTGTTTCGTTTAGGTCTTGAATTAGTAATTTCTGTTTGTAGTATAGTTGTAAGGATTTTTGGATGGTGATGAACATTATAATAGAAAAGGCTACAAGACCTACAAAAAATTTGTCTGATTTAATTTTATCATAATTTGATAATATAATGACTATAAACAATATAATAATACTTATATTTAAAATCAAAACATCAAAATAATCATTAATTAATTTTTCTTTTAAAAAGCTAAATCCCTTTTTAAATTTTTTAATTCTAAAAAAGCAGTAAAGCATTGCAAAGTATATGATATCTATACTTACAAAACTAACATAGTTATTTTGTATATTTAAAAATCGATTAGGAAAATAACTTATTATGGATGAAAATATAAATATCGCATAATTTATGCTTAAACATATTATAGTTACTAAAATTATATATCCTATATTATTTCTACCAAATTTTGAGAATATTATAGGTAACATTATTATTAAAAAGATTATACTATTAGAGAAGTTAGAAAAATATTTAATTATTCCACAAATTATTGATATTATAATTATTTCTACTAAATTTTCTATTATTTTTAGTTTTGAGTATACATTCTTTGATACTGCATAATATGTACCTAAACTTATAGAAAATATTTTAAGTATATATATAAAAATATCTATTTGTTCTAAATTAAAACTATAGTTCATTTTTATTCACTCCATTATAATTTATATATATTTATTATATATAAAAAAATAAAGATAATCAATATACTTAATGTATATGACTATCTTTACATGTTTGGTTATTTAATTATCCTATCCAACGACTTATCCAGTACATTAAATCATCCCACCAGCTCATTCTCTCACCACCTTTTTCTAGTTCGCTCATCTCTTGTTGTCAATAAAAAAATACCATTTATTACTTACAAATAAGCGGTATTTTTTAATAGAAAAACATGGTGAAAAATGGAAAAATCTAGTATTTTTTCAATACTAGATCATTTTCTTTATTTTATCTGCATAATAATATATAAACTCCATTGGTGTTGGTATTCCAGTTTCGTAATTAACTTTAGCTGTATAATAAGTTGTCAAATCTTCAATTGACGAAACTCTCCATGCATGTATAATTGCATTCTGTATGCCATTAGTAATTGTATTGCCTGATTTCTTGTATACATTAGTCAAATGGCGAATTACATTTGTATCTGTACCTCCATTTTCTATTATATATAAAATTGCATCATGTATATATTGTCTTCCTTTTAGCTTTGCTGTCACACCTATCAAATCCATCTCACGATAAATGCAATCTGATATTCTATTTTCGTTTTCTTTTAATTCTTCTTTAAACATTTCAACCGTTTGCCTTGGAGCCATTTCTCTTAAATTGAGAAATTTATTTAATACATAATCAGCTGAATAGTTTGGATGGTCTTTGTATAAAATCAAATCTGCACCTTCTCGATGAAGAATATCATAAGTTCTTTTTGAATTAACATGTGTAGTTACTATAATTATTGGTTGATAATGTAAATTTAATTTCTTTAAATTAGATAAAAACTCTAAAGCATCTGCACTACCTGTCGTACTATTATTTAATTCAATATCTAATACTATTCCTTCTGGATGCTTAAGTTTTACATATTTTAAGCCTTCTGTATCAGAATCAGTTAAGGCTATTAGTTCTATATCTTTTCTCTTTTTAATACAATTCACAAAATTATTACAATCTTGAACATCATCTTCAATTATTAGTATTTTCATGGGTTTGTCTTCCATTCTTCTTTCTCCTCTCTTTTTTCATAGTTATACTATACCATAATTTCTTATAAAACACCATATTTGAATAAAATATTTTTCTATTTCATTGTCAAATTTTTCCTATAAAATGAACCATATGTACAAGGAGGCATTATAATGAATATTAATAATAGTATTAATGATATAGACGTAGAAAAACTAGACCAAATTGAAAGAGGAAAAAGAATTAAATATATTCGTGAAAATGAATTGAATATGAATAAAACTCAATTGGCAAAAGAAATTGGGGTTTCTGGTCAATTTTTGGGATTGGTGGAAGATGGCAAAGGTAATCTGGTTTATAAGAGTATTAAAAAATTGAAGAATTTGAGTGGACATTCTGCTGATTATATTTTATATGGACTTGATGATAGTACTATTGAAAAAACTAAGAAGTGCTTGCAAAATTATTCTGAAACTCAAATTACAAATGCACTGCAAACGATTAGAGAACTTGCTATTTTTTTAAAAAATATATAATAAAAATATCCTGCTTAGATAATTTGTTAGGATATTTTATATTGTTTTCAATATATTATATTGACTTGTATATTTTTGTTTGATAGAATATGCCATGTAGAATTTTGTCAAATTATGAAGGGCGGTATAAGATATGCTTACTAATTACTGGATTTATTTTTATACTCTATCAAAAGAACAACAATTAAGGCAAATTGCAATTATTATAGTTGCGTTATTAGCTATAAATGCTATATGTGTTTTTTTAACATTTCTAAAAACAAAATATTTGGATAATACAAAAAGTTCTTTATTTCAAAAATTTTTAAAAATACTATAAAAAATTATCCCAACTGATTGTATTATGAATAAATTTAAAATATTAGAAGTTAAAAGGTTATTCGTTGCTTCTATTACACCTAACATGTTATCATTTTTATAATGTTTTTGTGATTCGATGAAAGTAATTAATTCCGGGATACTTGTTATAAAACCAAGCAAAATTCCTATAATTGTTTGAGATATATTAAATTGATTGCATAAATTATTTAATGTATCTCCTAATAATTCACCTATTACATACAATAAAATTCCTGTACCTATTAAAATAAATGTATATAATATCGTTTTTCTAGTATTTCCCTCTTCTTTTTTTCCCTCATTTTGAATTTGTTTTTCAATTTCCTTATCCTCTTTTTCCAAATATAATTTATGAACATTATTATTTAAATATTTAAATAGAGCATAGGAAATTAAAAATGTTGGTATCAAAAACAAGTTCATTTCTATATCTTTCCAAACGATAATAATTGGTATTATAATGCTTATTATTACCAATATTATATCTATTTTTATTGCTTTATTATAAAGTTCTTTCCTATTATTATTGAACAAAACTGATCCTATATATTGAATTAGATTAATTATATTAGAACTTAAAACATTAAAAATACTTGTATTCATTAGCCCATTGAGGCTTGAAATGCTGATAGTTAGTAATTCTGGCATTGATGTAGCAAATCCTGCAATATCGCCAATTGTTTTTGGTTTAAGGCTTAGATTTTCTGCTAGCTTTCGTAATGTTACTACTAAAATATATTTAGCGATTAATACAATTAACCCTGAATATAAAATAAATTCCATAATTTCTAAAAACATTTTATCTTCTCCCTTTTTATTTTGCTCAATTTCTTGCTATTTATGAGAAAATATTATATAATGTGTTCATAAATTGAAGGGAGATTAGTATGAACGAGGTACAAGTTGGAAAAATTTATAGGCATTTTAAGGGAAATTACTATTTTGTAGAAAATATAGCATTGGACTCGGAAACGAAAGAGAGAATGGTAGTTTATAGAGCCTTGTATGAAAGGCAAGATTCAAAAATATGGGTCAGAAAAGAAAGCATGTTTTTGGAAAATATACCTGAAAGGCCAGACAATATTACTGGTCAAAAAGTTAGATTTGAATTGTGTGAAGATTTATCAAAAGATTACACAAAATAGGAGGCAATAATAATGATAGATATTAAATTTTTAAGAGAAAATCCAGATGTTGTGAAAGAAAATATCAAGAAAAAATTTCAGGATTATAAGCTTGTCTTAGTTGATGAAGTTCTTGATTTAGATTTAAAAAATAGAGAAGCAAAGTTAAATGGTGATAACTTAAGAGCAGAAAGAAAAAATTTAAGTAATCAAATTGGTAGTTTGATGAAAGCTGGAAATAAGGAAGAAGCTGAAAAAGTAAAATCACAAGTAAATGAAATTAATGAAAAATTAGAAGAAAATGAAAAATTAGAAAATACTTATGCGCAAGAAATTCAAACCAGAATGATGAAAATACCTAATATAATGCATGAGTCTGTACCTATTGGAAAAGATGATAGTGAAAATATAGAAATTCAAAAATTTGGAGAGCCTGTAGTTCCAGATTATGATATTCCTTTTCATGGAGAGATTTTGGAAGCTTTAGGTGGGCTTGATTTAGATAGTGCTAGACGTGTAGCAGGTAATGGATTTTATTATTTAATGGGTGATGTTGCTAGACTTCATTCTGCTGTTTTGACTTATGCAAGAGATTTTATGATTAATAAAGGTTTTACTTATTTTATTCCTCCTTTTATGATTCGTTCTGATGTCGTTACTGGAGTTATGAGTTTTGAAGAAATGGATGCAATGATGTATAAAATTGAAGGCGAAGATTTATATTTAATTGGAACTAGTGAACATTCTATGATTGGAAAATTCAAGGATCAAATTTTAAAGAAAGAAAATATGCCATATACTATGACTTCTTACTCTCCATGCTTTAGAAAAGAAAAAGGTTCACATGGTATTGAAGAACGTGGCGTTTATCGTATTCATCAATTTGAGAAGCAAGAAATGATTGTTGTTTGCGAGCCAGAACAGTCTTGGGAATGGTATGATAAAATGTGGTCTTATACAGTAGAATTTTTTAGAAGTATGAATATACCAGTTAGAACTTTAGAGTGTTGTAGTGGTGATTTAGCTGATTTGAAAGCAAAGTCTTGTGATGTTGAGGCATGGAGTCCAAGACAAAAGAAATATTTTGAAGTTGGAAGTTGTTCTAATTTAACAGATGCACAAGCTCGTAGATTAGGTATTAGAATTAAAGGAGAAAATGGAAATTATTTTGCCCATACACTTAATAATACTGTAGTTGCTCCACCTCGTATGTTGATTTCAATTGTAGAAAATAATTATCAGCCAGATGGCAGTGTTATTGTTCCAGAAGTGTTACGACCATATATGGGTGGATTGGAGAAAATAAATGTTAATTAAAAATCCAAAGTTTGAAATTTCTGCTGTTAGACCTAATCAATATCCTTCAAATGGATTGCCAGAGGTTGTTTTAGTTGGAAAGTCTAATGTTGGGAAATCAAGTTTTGTTAATACTATGATTAATCGAAAGAAGTTGGCTAGAACTAGTAGTGAGCCTGGTAAAACTAGACAAATTAATTTTTATAATATGGATGATAAATTTTACTTTGTTGATTTGCCTGGTTATGGTTATAGTAAAATGTCAAAAAAAGAGCAGGAACAGGTTGGAAAGTTTATTGAAGAATATTTATTTCATCGAAAGGAAATTTCATTAATTATCTTTTTAGTTGATATTAGACACAGTCCAACAGAAAATGATAAATTGATGTATAGATATATTATTTCTTCTGGTTTACCTTGTTTGATTTTGGCAAATAAGGCTGATAAAATAGCTATTACTAAGGTTGATGATACTGTTAAAGGAATACAGTCACAATTAAATCCTCTTGGTGATATTCCAACTTTGCCTTTTTCTGCTGAGAGAAAAATTTATCAGGAAGATGTTTGGAAATTTATTGAAGATATTTTTATTTAATATAAAAAACAATGGAAATTGCGAGTGGCACTCAACTTCCATTGTTTTTATTTTTAGCAACAACATTTCTTTTTGCTACATGCACATATTTTATATATAATAATTAGAATAATTCCTAATGCTAAAAGTACTGTCGCTAATATTAATACTCCAAGGTTTGCAAGTAATGCAGTTGTAAATACAGCTCCTAATATTAATCCTAATGTAGCTAAGAAAAGAGCTGCTAAAATTGCTATGATAATATCAAAACATTTACAAGTTTTTCTTTCTTTTTTGTTATTAACACAACAATAGTTGATTTCTTGTGGCTCCATGATAAAAGTCACCTCCAATATAGTACCTTGTTTGATACTATATTATATTTTATGTCGTTTTTTGTGATTTCGTTCCTTTTAAGCCTCTTTCTCAATCTTTTTTGTGATTGCTTTTATTGCCTTTTCTCTTGGTAATGTTATTACATGTCCACATCCTTGACATTTTAGTTTAAAGTCTACTCCTATTCTTGTTATCTCCCATAGTTTGCTTCCACATGGGTGTTGTTTTTTCGTTCTTACAATGTCTCCTATTTTATATTCCATGACTCCGCCCCTTGTATATTATAGCATATTTTCCTTTGTTTTAAAAGTTTTCTATTTATTCATTTCCAATTTGACCTTCTTGAATATTTCCAGATTCTAATGGTGTTGACACTTTAGGTTTTTCATATGTCCATTCTTCTTCTGTTCCACTTATTTCTTTAATATCTTCTACTGTTACTCCAGATTTTAGAGAAATTACTGGACGAACGGTAAGTTCGCATACGTCCCAGTAACCATCAGTATGAAACAGGTAACCATCACCATTGAAAGCACGCCCATCATAGACTGTTCCAGCACCAAAGTATGCATTACCAGAATTGAAAAACACACCAGGAGAGGCTAGCCAGTATGATTTCACATAATTTTTTTCTTCTGTTGTACCATCAAATATCATTTCTGTTATGATTTCATTATCCTTTGGTTTTCCTATAAAATATGAATTTCCTTCTACTATATTATGTGCATTCTTTTTTGTTAAACTATTATATTTACTATTTCCTGAGTATTTTTCTAATAAATAATTTTCTGGAGCATAATCTCCTTCTTTATATTCATAACTTTGTTTAAAATAGCTTTCATAATCTTCATATGATTGTCCATCTTTATATGCTTTGTCTTCTTCTTTATTTATTGTTATTCCGAAGTGCTCTTGTTACATCTTCTATTTTCATACTTCTTGCTTCTTCTGCTAAATCATTTTTG
>CANRLE010000102.1 GCA_947631385.1 uncultured Clostridia bacterium
GATTTGGGGACGGCCCCATAATCCTTATTTTTTTATTTTTGTCATAAAATCATTTGGACTTCAATATACATGTTATAAAGAAAAAAGAAGGAGGGAAACCAATGGTTTTAGAGACAGTAAATGAAAATTTATGCGTAAATAAATTAATAGCTACCAAAAGGGACATCTTGGTTATCGAAGGAGACATGATAGTTCCAGATTCCAAACCTGACATTTTGAATACAATTTGTACAAGTGGTATAGTATGTGTATATAAAAAAGAAGTTTTGGATGAGAAAATTAGAATTGATGGAAATATTCATACTTGTATTATGTATTTAGCAGATGATACACAAGATAAAGTAAGAGGAATAAATACTAATTTAGACTTTTCAGAAGTTATAGCTGTTCCAAATGCTAAAGATGGAATGGAATGTAGTATTCAAACAAAACTAAAATCAATTGAGTGTAAAGTAATTAATGGAAGGAAAATTGGAATTAAAGCTACTTTAGAAGTAGATTTAAAATTATACTCAAAAGAAGAAGTACAAATAGTGAATGACATTCAAAATGCACAGGGAATACAAATGAAAAAAGAAGATTTAAGAGTTAATTCTTTAGTAGGAATGGGAGAAAATAAGATTTATACAAAAGATAATATTTCAATTGACCAAGTTGATAATTTGGCAGAGATATTAAAAAGTGACATTAGCATAGTAGGAAAAGATGTAAAAGTAAGCTATAATAAAATTTTAGCCAAAGCAGAAGCTAGAGTAAAATTAATGTACTTAACCGAAGATAACAGAATTAATCATATTGATGCAAAAATACCAATTGTTGGATTTGTAGATATTCCAAATGTGACAGAAGGTAATATTTGTGATTTAGAATATGAGATAAGGAATATGATTATTAAGCCAAATGCACCAGAAGAACATTCTATTTATATTGAACTAGAAATGGGAGTAATGGCAATTGCTTATGAGGAAAAACAAATCAATTTAATTCAAGACTTATATAGTCCATGTGAAAATTTAGAGTTTAACAAAAAGAAAATAACGACAATAACCAATAAACAAAATCAACAAGAAATGAAACAAATTAGAGAAACAATACAACTAGAAGGAATGGAGAATAGGAATATTATTGATGTAGATATTAATCCAAATGTTGAAAAAAGAGAAAATATTGGTAGTCGTATTGTTTATACATGCAACTTAGAACTTAACTTTATTTTATCAGATCCTGATATGCAAGTAGATATACGAAATGCAAAAATACCATTTGAATATATGGTAGACAATGTTGGGGATGCAGAAAATGTTAATGGAAAATTAGAGATAGAAATAGCTAATCAAGATTTTATTATACAAAATGGTGGTATGATAAATACTAATATAGATTTATTAATGAATTATGATAGATATGAAAATACAAGTATGAATATAATGGATGAAATTCAAACAAATGGAGAAAGAGAAACACAAGATTATAGCATTATTCTGTACATTGTAAAAAAAGGAGATACTTTATGGGAAATTGCCAAAAGATTTGGTAGTACAGTAGATAATATAGTTAGAACTAATGGCATTGAGGATGAAAATAGAATTAATCCGGGGCAAAAACTATTTATTCCACGCTATGTAAAAATGGGAATAAGTTATGCATAAGATTTATTCAAGACCTAGAATCCGTATTCCTAGAATTTTAATACAATCACGAGGAAAAATAACAAATCCTAAAGCAAAAAAAATTCTGCCTGTAATTTGTATTTTAATTATAGCTTTTGCTACTGTAAAGTTTATTTTAGATGCTATTTTACCTGTTTTTGATACAATGTGCGAAAATCGAGCATCATCAATAGCAACAATGATTTCAAATGAACAGGCTACAAATGTGATGAAAGAACATTCTTATGATGAATTTTTTACCATAGAAAAAGATAATGAGGGAAATATTAGTATGATAAAATCTAATATAGTACCTATAAATGAAATTACTTCTAATGTAGCTAACAAAATACAAGAAGAAATGAACCGAAAAGGGAGAGAAAAAATAGAAATTCCTATACGGAAGTTTTACAGGATTTAAGCTTTGGGCTGGAGAAGGTCCACGGGATAAAAATAAATATATCTACAACAGGACAAATAGAGACTGATTTGAGGAGCGAATTTATTTCAAAAGGGATTAATCAAACTTTACATCGTGTTTATTTGCAAGTGAAATGCAATGTAAACATTGTGACTCCATTTGATAGTATTGCAAAGGATATTACTAATCAAGTATTATTAATGGAAAATATAATAGTAGGTAAAATACCAGACACTTATTATAATCTTGAAGGAATGGAAAGCAGTGGGGATACATTGAACGTAATACAATAAAGAGAGCCAATAAAAAGGCTTTCTTTATTTATTGTTTTGTAATAATAAATTTAAAATTTGAGGATAAATAGTTGTTGCATTATGTTTCCAATTATCAACAATACGTTTAGCCATATTTCGAGAACCTGCATGAGTTTTTACTTCAAATATGGTTTCATTATTTTCGACAATTTTACATTTTATAATATATTCATTTTCATTTTTAGGAATAAATTCTGTTATAATAGAAGATTCCTCTTCGATATTAGAAAGTTCTTCAGCAAAGACATGGTCAGCTTTTAACTTCATAATACCTGGTAATACATCTTTAGTAAGTGTATAGGCATTTTTGCCTTTAGAAGTTATTTTAATGACTGGTTCTTCTTCTTTTGTATAAGTACCTACTAAATTGGAATCAATTAAATCTATAATGAGTTGCTTAAAATAAAAGTAATTAATGTTATTAATTGAAGTGATAATTTTGAATAAATCATCTTGCCTTATTTCAGCATCTATGAGATTTAATAAATATAAGATTAATACCTTATTTTCTGCCAAAGTAGTAGTATTATCTGAATTTGAACTCATATAGACACTCCTTACTTTGTTTTTTTTGATTATATCACAATATACAGAAAAAGTAAATCTATATTTTTTTATAAAAGTGACGTCAATTGAAATATTAAATGCAATTATGAAAAAGTAAATGCAAATGATTGATTAAATGCAATTTTTAAGTAAAAAT
>CANRLE010000103.1 GCA_947631385.1 uncultured Clostridia bacterium
CCTCAATAGTGTTAGAGGTAAAAACATTGGCAAATAACGTATTCGTTGTTATGACTATGAACTCGTATTATGTGGTTCGTGTATTACATATGCGAGAGGAGAATGTTCATTTTGCGATTGTAAAGCACGAGCCACTTGTAGGGGAACAACTTTTATGCGACAAGATTAAGTTTAAAGAGGAGGAACCGTTCACGGTGCTATGGCGAACAAGCACAGTAAAGGAGGTAAAGTTCATAAAAGGACTTTATCGAGTCAAGACGAAAAACAGTATTTACATCTGTTTTCCATTGCAATAAGCTTAAAAAGAGGGAATCAGCTGATTCCCTCTTTAAAAAATCTATATTCATTACCACTGGTATTAGTACTTTTGTACACATAGCCATTATAAATACCACCATTATCATCATTCAAATTAACATTTAGACTCATATGATAAACGAATTTTTGATTTAGATTATTTATAATATGAATTTGAAAACTTAAAGTATAATTAATATCATCTAAATTGATATTAGCCTGTTGTAAAACCTTTCCATTAAATGAAACACTACTACTACTTTCACTAACAGAATAATTAGTCAAAATATCTTGATTCATATATCCTAAGCAAATAGGATTAGAACAATCAGTGTAGAAAGTAGGTGAGGAATAATCATTATTTTCATTTGCAACATTTGTATTTACAATGTTAAAATCAATTCTATCATTTTCAGGTTTTTCTATTGTCTTATATTTACCAAAATCTAATGGATTTTTATAATTTACAATTTTTGTTCCAATATTTTCATTATTTGTAGTAGCAACTATATTATCAATATATAATTGTTTAATAGTATTTTCATCTGTTAATTCAGGAATAGTACTAGTATTATCAATATAAATAGAAATATCACTAAATTGACATATTGACATATCTTTTAATGATTGATCCTCTGAATTATCAATCGCATTAGCACTACTATAAAGCAATACTTTTTGAACAGTAAAAATAGGATTTTCATTTTCACTTGCGATTTCTATCAACTGATTAGCAAAAGCATTTCTTGCTAATACAACAGAAAATATCAAATTATAATATAGAAGAAAGATAACAAATAAAGTAATTATTAAAATAGTAAATAAAAGTTTTTCATTCTTTACTTTAAATTTCTTTTTCATATTAACCTCCTTCTATATTATTTTAGTCTATTATATAATGTTTCCATGTAAGTGAATACTTTTTCATACCAATTCTTGTCACTTGCGTATCTAGTATTAACACCTTTTAAAGTAGGTCCATTATAGTACCATGCAGCAGCAGTTTCACCATCATAAATCTTTGTACCAGATGGATTTAGATAATATTTAACTAATGATTTAGCAACTGTTTCAATTCCTTCTGAATAATCATCAAAATCAAATGAAGATTCATAAGGAGTAGCATCATAAGAACCATATCCAAATAAGTTTTTCTTTTCACTAGCAATTTGAGAAGTTCCCCAACTGCTTTCATGAATTGCAATAGATGCTAAGAAAATACCATTTATATTATATTTCTTTTCTACATTATAAAATGTATTATAGTTATTTTCAAAGATTTTATTTCTATCACTTGGTAAATTAGTAAATATCTTTTTATAATCATTTAAAGTTAAGCCACTAGTTCTATTTAATTCCATATCAATATTAACTTTAATTAAGATTCTTTGAATTCTATTTTTTTCTATGATTGTTGGTGTAGTATAAGAAGATGTTAAACTAGAAGTTTTTATATATCCTTCAATACTATCAAAAGAAACTTTACACCATTCTTCGCTTGGTAATTCTAGTAATTTCACATCTAAACTTTGCTTTACTTCTGCAACGTCTTTTGCTGTATCTTCAGTAGATTCTTTTAAGTTATCAGTTTTTGATAAATACATTGTATCACCAATATGTACTTTGTGTTTTGCTAAAAATTCTGAAGTTCCTACATCTACAACTTTAGAAATTGGCTCAACTAGAGTTTCTTTATTTAAAATAGTTTCTTCTACAAAATTTCCATTTTCATAAGTTCTTATGGCAGTTACATTTTCTTTACCATTAGTACCTTCTTGTTTTATGATTTCTTCACTTTTTGGAAGTGTAGGATTATTGTTATATTCAGTAATGAATTCAATGTCACGTTCTTCAGTAATTTGCTCTTTTACTCTATCCATATCAGCATTTTCTGAAATAATATTTTGAATGTTTAATCTATGACGATTTAATTCATATTCTGATATTTCTTCTATAGTCTCTTCTTTAGCATAACTTTGCGTAAAGGATGTATTTTTAGGGAAACAAACAGCTAGTCCAACTATTAAAAAAGTACATCCTATAATTATATGTGAAAGTTTTAAATCAGAGCTTTTGTATGAATTTTGATTTCTATGGAAAGAAAAAATAAAATTACTTTTTTCTTTTTTTGGCTTTTTAGGGCGCTTATTTTTATTAGCAGTAACCTGTGCTTGCTGTATCTGCTGTAATTCTTTAAATACATCAGACAAGTTTCTGTTATCTTTATTTTCCATTACAAATTCTCTCCGTTTCTTATTTAAAATATACACATTTATTATACAATAATAGTTAAAACTTGTCTATAAAAAATATAAAAAAAATATTGGAATTTGTTGTAATATATCTATTCAAATTTTTGATTTTTGTTGTGTGCTGGTCATGCATAAGAAATGAAAAGATGTATTGCTTGAATTTCGAGAAAAATAGAACTTGTTATTAAAAAAATGAGGGATGTTCACGAAAAATAACTTATTTATC
>CANRLE010000104.1 GCA_947631385.1 uncultured Clostridia bacterium
AAATGTATAACAACTTAGATGCTGTTATACCGCGCTATTGCGGCACATATAGTTGCAACCCATACTGGAAAAACGATTTGTGTAGGATTAGTAGATCCTAAAGAATTTCTAATTGCAATTACAGTAGTAGGTATTATTTGAATTGATGCTGTATTTAATACAATAAATATTAACATTGAATCTGTTAGTGTGTCTTTTTTAAGATTTTCTTTTTGCATCGATTTCATAGCCTTTAAACCTAATGGAGTTGCTGCATTTCCTAATCCTAAAATATTAGCTATCATATTCATTGAAATTTCTTTTTGAATTTGTTTATTTTTTCTCATTTCTGGAAATAATAATTTAATAATAGGACTTAATAATTTTGTTAATTTTTCAACAAAACTTGTTTGATTTGCAATTTGCATTATCCCATTCCATAAACACATTGTCCCTAATAGATTAATGGACAAGTTTATTGCATCACTTGTGCTTTCAAATATTGATGAGTTTAGTTTTTCTAGATTACCTGAAAAAATAGCATATGAAAATGATAAGATTATAAATATTGGCCATATTTTGTTTAACATTTTATCACCTAAATAATTTTATTCTATTGTATTTTTTTTATTACAATATAATTGACCTGTTTTTTTATTTATGATATAGTTATAATCATAGGATTGTAAAATTATAACTTTTAAGGAGGATGATTATATGAAATCAACTGGAATTGTTAGGAGAGTAGATGAACTTGGAAGAGTTGTTATTCCTATAGAAATTAGGAATCAATTTAATATTGTTGAAAAGGATCCTATTGAAATATATGTTAATGGTTCTTCTATTGTGCTTAAGAAATTCGAGCAAAATTGTATTTTTTGCGGTAATACTGATAATTTGTTGTCTTATCAAGATAAATTGATTTGTGCAAATTGTGCTAGTAAAATAGGAAACCTAGAAAAAAAATAAAAACTTGAAAAATTTGAAGGATTTGGGGTTGTCCCAAATCCTTTTCAAATCCTTCATTAAATAAATTTTTGATAAATTTCATTTTTACTTAAGCCTCTATCTTTTGCTATTTTTTTAATTATTTCTTTTTTTCCCATTCCTTGATTTTCATATAATTTATAATGTTCTTCCAAAGTCATTTCTTGGAATTTTTCTTTTTTGTTTTCTTTTTTATCTATTTTTTTATTTCCTTCAATAATTAAAACTATTTCCCCTTTTAAATTTTCTGCTTGATTTATTATGTCTGTTATTGTTCCTCTTATCCATTGCTCATGGATTTTTGTTAATTCTCTAGCTAGAACCACTTGTCTATCTTCTAAAATTTCTTCTAAGTCTTTTAATGTTGTTATTAATTTGTGAGGTGCTTCATATAATAAAATTGTTTTTTCGCTTTCTTTTATTTCTTCTAATTTTTCTTTTCTTGTTTTTTTATTAAGTGGCAAAAAGCCATAAAAAGTAAATTCACCTGTATTTATTCCAGAAGTAATTAAAGCATTTATTAAAGCACAAGCTCCTGGGATAGGAACTATTTCTATTTTATTTTCAATACATTCTTTAATAATTACTTCTCCTGGGTCACAAATTCCCGGTGTTCCTGCATCTGATACTAAAGCAATATCTTTTCCTTTTTGCAACTCCCCTATTAATTGTTCTGTTTTTATATCTTCATTATGCCTATGGTAGCTTATTAATGGTTTTGATATTTCTAAATGATTTAATAATTTTAAAGTATGCCTTGTATCTTCTGCTGCAATTAAATCTACATTTTTTAATGTCTCTATAGCTCTCAATGTTATATCTTTTAAATTTCCAATTGGAGTAGCTACCACATATAATTTTCCTATTTTTTGCTCCATGTTTTCCCCCTATTTATTATAAATTTTATTTATTTCATCTGTATAATTTCCATCATCATCATATATATATAAATTTTTTTCTATTTTTAAAAATGGTTTTGCATTTTTTATTCCTTTAATTAATATTAATTTTGATTCACTATTTTTATTTGAATAAACAAATTTAATTATTTTTGGTTCTATTTTATAAGACCTCATAGCAGTTAAAATATCTACTAATCTTTCAGGTCTGTGTACCATGTAAAATTCACCTTTATCTTTTAATAATTCTTGTGAAACTTTTATAAAATCTTCTAGTGTCGCTGTTGTTTCGTGCCTTGAAATTATTTTCTTTTTTTCTTCATTTTTTATTCCTGTTCCCTTTTTCTTATATGGCGGATTTGTTACTATTACATCAAAACTATTTTTTTCAAATATTTTTTTTAAATTTAATATATCCTCATTTATTATTTTAAATTTATTTTCTAATTTATTTAATTTTATACTTTTTTTTGCCATTTCATAAACTTCTTTTTGAATTTCAATTCCTATTATTTCTTTTAATTTTGTTTTTCCACATAATAAAGTAGCTATAATTCCTGTTCCTGTACCTAAGTCTAATACTTTTGCATTTTCTTTTATTTTTTTTGAAAAATCAGATAATAAAATACTATCTATTCCAAAACAAAATCCTTTTTTATTTTGTATTATTTTTAAATTTTTGAATTGTAAATCTTCGATTTTTTCATTTTCATTTAATTCTATTTCCATTTTTTCCCTTCTCGCTTTTTATTTTTTTACAAACAAAAGTTTTTGATTTTTTGTCAATTTTTTAGTTCATTTTACTTTTATAAATTTTTTTCAAATTTTATTTTGTATTTATGTTGATTTAATGTAAATTTTTGTAAATTTCTTTCTTTCCCTTTAATCCCATGTTTTTTATCAGCATAATACAGAGTAAAAAAATCATTTTTCATTTCAAAGTTTGTAAACCATTTTTATGCTCATGCATATTATACAACAAAACAACTTTTTTTGCAAAATTTTTGTGATGGGAGAAATTTAAATGGGCAGACTTTTTTTAAATGATAAAAATGAAAATAATAGAGGAGAAAAAAATTCCCCTCCAAAAAAATCTTTCGATTTTAATTGTTATAAAAAAAATACAATTAATTCTTTATATGATGTTGAATATTTTTTAAATAATTTTCAACATTATTTTAAATATTTTAAATTATATAAAATTATGAAAAAATAATTTTATTTTTTTCTTTCATAAATATCTTTAAATTCATCATTTTCTTTTCCGTCTATTAATATTTTTACTTTATTTACTTCAGTTAATTCTGTTAATGTATTTACTATACTATTTATTATATTAGATTTTTCTTCTTTATTATTTAAAATATCATTACTAAAATCTAATACCACGCAATCCCCTTCTAAATATGTTTTATTTAATTTAGTATTTTCTGGAATTATTTTTTTATTTTTTTCATTTTTTGGTCCTTCGATTAATAAATTTACTAATTTTTCATATGGATTATTAATAATTTCTTTTATATCTATTAGTCTTGCTTCCGGATTTAATTCTCCTGTCTCATTAGATGGAAAATATAAACTAACTATTGTTTGTCTTGCTTGTTCTTCTGTTATCTCTTCCTGTGGTGTATATTCTTCTACTGCTGTTTCTTCTTCTTTATTTCTAACATATTGTATTGTTAAATATCCTCCTATTAATAAAATTATTAATATTCCTAAAAAAAATATGGCAATTTTTTTATTTTTCATAAGCCTCCTCCTTGTTCTTTTTATTTATTAACTATATTATTATCTGTTTGTCCCTTTTAGAACTATTTTTTTCCAACGCGTGACCAAAATTATCCATTTGACAAAATCCCATTTTCCGTATACAATTATAAGTGTAAAAAGGAGTTTTTATTATGGAGAGTATTTTACATGTTGGATTAGACGTCGGTTCAACGACAGTTAAAATTATTGTTATGGATGAAAATAAAAATACCGTATATAAAGATTATAAAAGGCATTTTTCTGATACTAAGAATACTGTTTGCAATGTTCTTGAGGATTTGCTTACTCGTTACCCTCTTAATTCATTTACTTTAGCTCTTACAGGGTCTGGTGCCATGTCTGCTGCTAAATTTTTAGGGGTTAATTTTATTCAAGAAGTTGTTTCTTGTAAACGTGCTGTTGAGAAGTATATTCCTAGAACTGATGTAGTTATTGAACTTGGTGGAGAAGATGCAAAGATTATTTATTTTGATCAGTCTATTGAACAACGTATGAATGGAACTTGTGCTGGTGGTACTGGAGCCTTTTTGGACCAAATGGCTTCCCTTTTACATACTGATACTGCTGGTTTAAATGAGCTTGCTAAAAATTATTCTACTATTTATCCTATTGCATCTCGTTGTGGTGTTTTTGCTAAGACTGATATTCAACCTTTGATTAATGAAGGCGCTGCTAAAGAAGATATTGCCGCTTCTATTTTTCAAGCAGTTGTAAATCAAACTATTAGTGGATTAGCTTGT